>NZ_CAHJWX010000040.1 GCF_903643065.1 Sphingomonas bacterium
CGGCCAGATCCTCTTCCGCCAATTGCGCGCGCAGCTCCAGCTGGCCGTCCTGGGCCATGCGGAACAGCACGCCCGAGCCGGCGGACACGATCTGGCCGGGCTCGACCTGCCGGGTCAGCACCAGCCCGGCGGCGGGGGCGCGGACGTCGAGCCGGCCGGTGGTGGCGCGCTGCTGCCCGAACTGCGCCTGCGCGACGCGCACGCGCGCGATGGCGGCATCGCGGGTCGCCGTCTTGCTCTCGATATCCGCCTTGGAGACGAAGCCGTTGGCGACGAGCTGCCTGGCGCGATCGAGCTGCGACTGCGCCAGCGTCGCGTCGGCCTGCGCCACCTTGATCTGCGCCGCCAGGCTGTCGGCGGTCTGCACCTGCACGGAGCGGTCAACGGTGGCGAGCACCTGGCCCGCCCGTACCCAGGTGCCGGGCTCGACCAGGACCTGCGTGACGCGGCCGCCCTCGCCGGCGACGCCGACCGGGAGTTCGCGGCGCGCGGCGAGGGTGCCGTTGGCGTCGATCGCGCGATCGACCAGCTGGCGGCCGGGCGCGATCACGGTGACGCTGGGGGCCTGCGGCGCGCCCTTGGGCGCCTCCAGGTGATGCTTGCGGCCGAACAGCGTGAACATGAGGCCCAGCACGGCGATCACCGCGACGATCAGCGCGATCCGACGCGCGCGTCCGCCGTGCTGCGCCGGCGCGGGCAGCGCGAGGCGGTCGGCCGTGCCATGGCGATCCGAACCGTAATTCATGTGCGCAGTTCCAAACTCCAGGCGCTCGCGACCGCTGCTGTATTACATGACTAAAGCACTGGGCTCAAGTCCCGTGCTTCGGGTGAATGATGTCATGCATTGGTGGTGGGCCGGCGCGCAACCCCGCGCGCGCCGTGCAGCGGGCGTTGGGCGGGCGGACGGCACGCGGGCGTGGCCGAAACGTCACAAAAGGACCAGCGATGGGCGCGCTCGTCGGGTCCGCCCTGCTCGTGCCCACCACCGTGTTCGCGCATGTCCATCGCGGGGCAGACCCGACGCGGAGACGGAGCACTCGCCGGCAATCTATAACTGGACGACGATGGCCAAGGCCGAGACGCGGATCACGGCCGGTGAGCAGGCTACGGCCGTGACGATCACCGTCCGCTTCCTGTTGAACTTACAAAGGGCCCGCGCCGTCGCCGGCGCGGGCCCTCCCATTCCCCTAATTCCTAGCGGACGCGGCCGCGACGGATCAGGTTGACGATCGCGAGCAGGATGATCGCGCCGACCAACGAGCCCACGAAGGAATAGATGTTGAGCCCATTCTGGTGGAAGCTCTGCCCGAACAGCCAGCCGGCGATGCCGGCGCCGACGATGCCGATGATGATGTTGAGAAAGATGCTCTCGCGATCACGCATGATGATGCCGGCAAGCCAGCCGACGATGCCGCCGATGATGATCCAGCCAATCAGACCCGTACCCATACCCATGTTCAGCCCTCCAACGCGACCCGGCTGCGATATCCGGATGTGTGGGGACGAAGACTCGCGAGCGACGGCGCTGGTTCCGTTGGCGCATTGATAACCTGCGTCAGTATTTCTGTTGCCGCTCGTACAGCGTGCGATAGTGTTGGATGCGGGTCACGCGCAGCCCGGGCATGCCGGAACGGTCGATCGCGCGCTGCCAGCCGGCGAACTCCTCCACCGTGAGCTTGTAGCGGTCGCACACCTCGTCGACCGAGAGCAGCCCGCCGTTGACGGCCGCGACCACCTCCGCCTTGCGCCGCACCACCCAACGCGTGGTCTCCGGCGGCGGCAGGGAGTCGATCGTCAGCGCCTCGCCGAGCGGGCCGATCACCTTGGCGGGACGGATCTTCTCTTGTACCATCATGGTTGCAACCCTTTGGAGCGCTGCGGCTCCCGTTTCAGCTGTTGCCGGCAATATCCTGCCGGGTTGAACATCGGCTTCACCCCGATGGTGAACGGCCTGTTCACGTTGCTCGCCATCGGATGACCGCCCGCGCCATGCCGTCGTGAAAGGCGCCGTGTGCGGGGTGGAAGGTCGGCGGGTCGGCCCGGCGCCGCCATCGCGACCGCGCCGCCACGGTCGGGCTCGCCGCCTGCCGCTCCGCCAGCCCGACGAACAGCGCGGCCAGATCGGCGGGCAGCGCGGTGAGCTCGGTCTCGCGGTCGAAGGTGGTGAAGCTCAGGTCCAAGCACGATACTCGACGGGCGACTGGCGGAAGGACGCCATGCGCCGGGTGCCGTGAAGAGCGGGTAAAGCGTGGGGTAGGGCTTTGGTGACCTTGATTACCGGTGGGGAGCAGGGCGCAGTAGCGGGGCTCCCCCGGCTGCCTGCTCCCTGCTACCGGCTCCCGCGATGGATCCCGATTTCCAGCTTCCGCCCGGCGCGAACCGGATCGTCGTCGCCATGTCCGGCGGCGTCGACTCCTCCGTGGTCGCGGCGCTCGCGACGGGCACGGGCGCGGAGGTGATCGGGGTCACCTTGCAGTTGTACGATCATGGCGAGGCGACGGCGCGGGCGGGGGCGTGCTGCGCGGGGCGCGATATCCGCGACGCGCGCGCGGTGTGCGACCGGCTGGGGATCGCGCATTACGTGCTCGATCACGAGAGCGCGTTCCGCGCGGCCGTAGTGGAGCGGTTCGCGGACGAGTATCTGGCCGGACGCACGCCGATCCCGTGCGTCCAGTGCAACATGGGTCCCAAGTTCACCGATCTGCTGGCGACCGCGCGCGAGCTGGGGGCGGATTGCCTGGCGACCGGCCATTACGTCCGGCGCGTGCCGGGGCCGGCGGGCCCGGAACTGCACCGCGGCGCCGATCCGGCGCGCGACCAGAGCTATTTCCTGTTCGCGACCACGACCGCGCAGCTGGACTATCTCCGCTTCCCCTTGGGCGGCTTGCCCAAGGCGCGGGTGCGCCAGATCGCCGCCGAGCTGGGGCTGGGCGTCGCGGCCAAGCCGGACAGCCAGGACATCTGCTTCGTGCCCGACGGGAACCATGCCGCGCTGGTGACCAGGCTGCGGCCGGCGGCGGGCGAAGCGGGGCCGATCGTCGATTTGGCGGGCCGGCGGCTCGGCGAGCACGCGGGCCTGGCGCATTTCACCGTCGGCCAGCGGCGCGGGATCGGCATCGGCGGGACGGCGGACCCGCTATACGTCGTGCGGCTGGTGCCCGAGCGGCGCGAGGTGGTGGTCGGTCCGCGCGCGGCGCTGGCGGTGAGCGCGGCGCGGCTGTCGGGCATCAACCGGATCGGTGGCGTCGGCGAGGGGCCGATCACCGCCAAAGTTCGCTCGATGGCGCGGCCGGTCCCGGCTCGGCTGCTGGAGGACTGGCTGGTGTTCGACGCGCCGGAATATGGCGTGTCGCCCGGGCAGGCGGCGGTGCTTTACGCGGGCGAGCGGGTGCTGGGCGGCGGCTGGATCGAGAAGACGGAGGCGGCGCTGGTCGCGGCGTAGCTTGGCAATCCCGGGCGGCGCGGAGGACAGCGCCGGTCCTCCCCGGTACGGGAGGAGTTCAGGGGAGCAGGAAGGTGCCTTCGATCACCGTCACGCAGGTGCCGCCGAGCACCACCTGATCGCCCCGCAGCGCGCAGGTGAGGCGGCCACCGCGCGCGCTCGCCTGATAGGCGGTGAACCGGTCGCGGCCGAAGCGTTTGGCCCAGTACGGCACGCTGACCGCGTGGGCGGCGCCGGTGACCGGGTCCTCGTCGATCCCCGCGCCGGCGGCGAAGACGCGCGAGACGATGTCGGTGTCCGTGCCCGGCGCGGTGACGATCGTCAGCAGGTCACCCTGTGCGCGCAGTGCCGCGAAGTCCGGGCGCAGGCCCCGCACCGTCGCCTCGTCCTCGACCACGACGAGGCCGTAGCCCCGGTCATGCCACCGCGTCTCCACCGGGCGGACGCCGAGCGCCGCGACGATCGCGGGCAGCTCCCGCGGTTCGGTCGCCCAGGCGGGCAGCGCCATCGCATAGCCCGCGTCGGCGCGCGCCACCTCCAGCATGCCCGCGTGCCGCGTCCGGAAACGCACGGCGGTCCGGTCGCCGGACGAGGACAGCACCACATGCCCACTCGCCAGCGTCGCGTGGCCGCACAGCTCCACCTCCGTCGTCGGGGTGAACCAGCGCAACTCGTGGTCCGCCTCGCCGGTCGCGTCGGGGATCAGGAAGGCGGTCTCGCTCAGGTTGTTCTCCGCCGCGATCGCCTGCAGCGTCGCGTCGGGGAGCCAGGCGGCGAGCGGCATCACGGCGGCGGGATTGCCGGCAAAGGCGGCGTCGGCGAAGGCGTCGACCTGGGTGAAGGGGATGCGCATGGCGTCGTCTGCTCTCCGTTCGCCCCGAGCGAAGTCGAGGGGCATGTCTCGACCGATGCCTCGACTTCGCTCGGCACGAACGGACGTGTTGCGTTAGCCTTAGCTAAATCCGCTTGCCGAACCAGTGGGGCGTGACGTCGGCCTCGACCAGCGGGTTGTCGGTGTCGACATGGCCCTCCGGGTCGAGGTGGATCAGCACCTCCACCGTCGGGAACACGGCGCGCAGCGCCTCCTCCATGTTCTCGACCAGGTCGTGCGCGGCGCCAACGGTAAGGCGGCCGTCGACCTCCATGTGGAACTGCGCGAAATCGTGCGTGCCGGCGCGGCGCGTGCGGAAGTCGTGGATGCCCTTCAGCCCCGGCTGGCGCGCGGCGACCTCCAGGAACGCGGCGCGCTGATCCTCCGACCATTCCCGGTCCATCAGCTGGTCGATCGCGCTGGTCGACGCGCGCAACGCGCCCCAGGCGAGCCAGGCGGCGATGGCGATGCCGAACAAGGGGTCCGCGCGCGTCCAGCCCAGCCGCTGTTCGAGCAGCAGCGCCACGATCACGGCGCCGCTCAGCACCACGTCCGCCTGATAATGGATATTGTCCGCCAGGATCGCGACGGAGCCGGTGCGCCGGATCACCGAGCGCTGATAGGCGAGCAGCACCAGCGTCGCGCCGATCGACACCAGCGACACGCCCACGCCCAGCCCCGCTTGTTGCGTCGCGATCGTGCCGGTGAGCGCGGCCACCGCGCGCCAGGCGATCGCCACCGCCGACGCGGTGATGAGGCCGACCTGGACCAGCGCCGCGAGCGACTCGGCCTTGCCGTGGCCGAAGCGGTGGTCGTGATCGGCCGGCTCGGCGGCGAGCCGGACGCCGTACAGCGTCACGAGGCTGGCGAGCAGGTCGAGCGCGGTATCGGCGAGGCTGCCCAGCATCGCCACCGAGCCGGTCGCCCAGGCGGCATAGCTCTTGAGCGCGAGCAGCCCGACCGCCATCGCCACGCTGGCCAGCGCGGCGCGGATCGCGAGCGGAAGGAGGCGGCGGCGTTCGTCGAGGGTCACGGGTAGAGCAGCCCTTCGGTCCAGCCGGTGCCGGCGCGGGTGAACCGGCGGCGCTCGTGCAGCCGCGCGGCGCGATCCCGCCAGAACTCGATCGTGTCGGGCGTCACGCGATAGCCGCCCCAGAAGGGCGGGCGCGGCACGTCGCGGCCCTCGAACTCGGCGCGCCTGGCCTCCACCCGCGCCTCGAAGGTCGCGCGCGCGTCGAGCGGGCGCGACTGGTCCGACGCCCAGGCGCCAAGCTGCGAGTCGCGGCCGCGCGAGGCGAAATAGGCGTCCGATTCCGCATCGGTGGCGAGGCTCACCGCGCCCTCGATCCGCACCTGGCGGCGCAGCGACTTCCAGTGGAACATCAGCGCGGCGTGCGGATTGGCCGACAGGTCCTCCGCCTTGCGCCCCTCGCGGTTGGTGTAGAACACGAAGCCGTCGGCCCCATGCCCCTTGAGCAGCACCATGCGCGCCGATGGCCGCCCGCGCGCGTCCGCCGTCGCCAGCGCCATCGCGTTGGGATCGTTGGGCTCGCTGGCCTTCGCCTCGGCGTACCAGGCGTCGAAAAGGGCGACGGGATCGTCCACGCGGGCGCATATAGCGAGGTTCGCCGCCCTTGTCCTCCCCCGGAGCATCGCGCGCGTGGCGGCTGGCGGGACGGCCACGCGCATCCTATGCGTCGCGTCATGGGCGACGAACCGCTGGACGGGCTGGCGCAGCTGCGCGCGATGATGGCGACGGGGCGCGGCGGCGCGCCGATCGTCGAATTGTTCGAGCTGGCGCTGGTCGAGATCGAGGCGGGCCACGCGGTGTTCGAGGGGACGCCCGATCGGCGCTTCTACAACCCGATCGGTTCCGTGCATGGCGGCTATGCGGCGACCCTGCTCGACAGCGCGTGCGGCATCGCCGTGCACAGCCGCCTGTCGCCGGGCCAGGGCTATACGACGCTGGAGCTGAAGGTGGCGTATCATCGCGCGCTGACCGACCGGAGCGGGCGCGTCCGCGCGACGGGGCGGGTGGTCACGCTGGGGCGGCGCGCCGCCTTCGCCGAGGCGACGCTGCACGACGGGGAGGGCCGGCTGTGCGCGTCCGCGACCTCGACGCTGCTCGTCTTCGACCGGCCGGCCGGCGCGGCGCGCGATGCGACGACATCGCGGGGAACGAGTCCGCCGGCCGGGGATTGAATCGCCTCCGCAACGAAGGGACCCGCTCCAATGCCCGCCCGCGCCTATTGGCAAGGCCAGATCCGGCTCGCGCTGGTCTCCATCCCCGTCGAGATCTATTCGGCGACCAAGTCGGGCGCCCAGATCAGCTTCAAGCAGATCCACGAGCCGACCGGCCAGCCGATCCATTACGAGAAGGTCGTGACCGGCGTCGGCCCGATCGACGTCAACGAGATCCGCAAGGGCTATGAGGTCGCCAAGGGCGAGTATGTGCTGCTGGAGCAGGAGGAGATCGACGCGGTCAAGCTCGAGTCCAAGAAGACGCTGGAGCTGACGCAGTTCGTCGACGCGTCCGAGATCGACGTGCTCTATTACGAGAAGCCCTACTTCGTCGTGCCGGCGGACGACCTGGCCGAGGAGGCGTTCATCGTGTTGCGCGAGGCGCTGCGGCGCGCGAAGAAGGTGGGGCTGGGGCAGCTGGCGCTCAGGGGGCGCGAATATGTGGTGAGCCTCAAGCCGTGCGGGCGCGGCATGGTGCTGGAGACGCTGCGCTATGCGGACGAGGTCAACAAGGCGCAGAGCTATTTCCGCGAGATCCCCGACGCCCAGCCCGATCCCGAGCTGCTCGACCTCGCCGGCGCGCTGATCGACCGCAAGACCGGGGCGTTCGATCCCCAGGAGTTCCACGACCGCTATGTGGACGCGCTGCGCGACCTGGTGGAGCGCAAGCGCGCGGCGCACGGCCAGAAGATCATCGAGGACAAGGACAGCGGCGCCGCGCGCTCGGGGAGCAACGTCGTCGACCTGATGGCGGCGTTGAAGAAGTCGATGGAAGGGCGCGGCGCGGCGAATGACGACGCGGCACCCGCGCCGGCGAAGAAGGCGTCGACCAGGAAGCCGGCCGCCAAGAAGCCGGCCGAGCCGGCACCGGCACCAGCGCCCGCCAAAAAGCCGGCGGCGCGCAAGCGTGCTTAGCGCTTCGGCGACAGGCAATCTCCCGTCACCCCCGCGAAAGCGGGGGCTCGTCTCCTGCGGGCCGGACTCGGGCAAGCCGCAGGAGATGGGTCCCCGCCTACGCGGCGATGACGGGCGGGTGGTCCGCCGTGGCTGAAACAGGTCTCCTCGCGCGCTACAACGCCAAGCGCGACTTCGCGAAGACCGCCGAACCCGCCGGCACGATCGCCACCGGCGGCGGCAACGCCTTCACCGTCCAGAAGCACGACGCGACGCGGCTGCACTGGGACTTCCGGCTGGAGCTGGACGGCGTGCTCAAGAGCTGGGCGGTGACGCGCGGGCCTTCGCTCGATCCGAACGAAAAGCGGCTGGCGGTGCGGACGGAGGATCACCCCCTGTCCTATGCGACGTTCGAGGGGACGATCCCCAAGGGCGAATATGGCGGCGGCACGGTGATGCTGTGGGATCGCGGCACCTGGACGCCGCATCCCGGCAAGGATCCGGTCAGGACGCTGGCGGACGGGCATCTTCATTTCACGCTCGATGGCGAGCGGATGCGCGGGGCGTGGCTGATGATCCGGCTCAAGCCGCGTGGGCGCGAGAAGAACGAGAACTGGCTGCTGCGCAAGCTCGACGACGCCGAGGCCGGGAGCACGGACGTGCTGACCGAGGAGGCGCTGACCAGCGTCGCTACGGGACGGACGATGGCGCAGATCGAGGCGGGGGTGGCGCCCCCGTCGTCCTCCCCGCGCAAGCGGAGACCCAGCTCCCGCGCCGCGGCCAAGGACGACGGCGCGGCCTTGACCATCGCGAACGAGATGGGTCCCCGCCTGCGCGGGGATGACGAGAGGAAGAGGCGAGGATCGAAGAAGAAAGGCACCCCGCCGCCCTTCGCCGAGCCGCAATTGTGCACGCTGGTCGACGCGGTGCCCGCCGGGTCCGGCTGGCTGCACGAGGTGAAATATGACGGGTATCGCGCGCTGATCGCGGTCGGCGGCGGGCGCGCCGTGGTGCACACGCGGACGGGGCTGGACTGGACGGCGAAGTTCGCCGGCGTGGCGGAGGCCGCCGCCGCGCTCCCGGTGACGGACGCGCTGATCGATGGCGAGATCGTCGCGTTCAAGGACGGCCGGCCCGACTTCTCGACGCTCAAGGACGCGATCTCGGCGGGCGGCGCGATGACCTGCCTCGCCTTCGACCTGCTGCGGCTCGACGGCGAGGACCTGACCGCGCTGCCCACCGTCGCGCGCAAGGAGCGGCTGCGCGCCATCATCGGCACCGACGAGCGCCTTCAGTTCGCCGAGCACGTGCTCGGCGCGGGCGAGGCGCTGTTCGGGCGGATGTGCGCCGAGGGGCTGGAGGGCGTCGTCTCCAAGCGCGCCGACGCGCCGTATCGCGCGGGGCGGACCAAGGCGTGGCTCAAGGCCAAGTGCACGCACCGGCAGGAGTTCGTGATCGTCGGCTGGACCGCGTCGGACAAGAGCCGGGGGTTCCGCTCGCTGCTGCTGGGCGTGCACGAGGACGGCACCCTGCGCTACGCGGGCAAGGTCGGCACCGGCTTCGACCAGGCGATGATGGACGATCTGGCGCGGCGCATGGCGAAGCTGGAGCGCAAGACGCCCACCGTCGCGGCGCCGCGCGCGGCGGTGCGCGGCGCGCACTGGATCAGCCCCAAGCTGGTCGCGGAGGTCGCCTATGCCGAGGTGACGCCCGATGGCGTGCTGCGCCACGCGAGCTTCCTGGGGCTGCGCGGGGACAAGGCGGCGGGCGCGGTGGTGGCGGAGGTGCCCG
>NZ_CAHJWX010000041.1 GCF_903643065.1 Sphingomonas bacterium
GGTCACGGGCGTGGCGACGCGCGACTGGGGCCGCTGCCGCGTCGACGCGACCGGGCTGGCGAAGCTCGACGGACCGCAGCGCCCGGTCGGACGGCTCTATCCCGACGCGACGACCCGGGGCGTGTTCCTCGGCGCGCTGGCGCTGGGCGACGAGACGCGGCCGCTGCGTCATGGCCGCGACGCCGATCGGGACCTGGCGGGCTGGGTGGAGCGGACGGGCGACACGAGCTGGCGCGTGGTGCTCCCCCGGCCGCGGTTCGAATCGACGCTGGACCTGCTGGAGCTGGAGGCGGCTCAGTAGGCCGGAGCGGCGGCGGCCGGCCGGTCGCCGATCGCCTGCCCCGGCGTGCTGGCGCTCGCCGGATCCGTCACCGTCGCCGCCGTCAGCGGCGGCAGCGCGGCGACATATGCTCGGCCGTGCTGGTTGACCTTGACCACCCGGCCGTCGTTCGCCGCCTCGACCGCGAGCAGGTAGGAGCGCGGGCGCTTCATTAACCCCGGCTGGTCGAGCCCCGCCAGCCCGACGATCCGCGCCGCCGCCTTGACGAAATGGACGCAGTTGCGGTTATTGAGGTTGTACCGCCCGTCGCCGGTCTTCTCGTCCCACGCCGCGATTAGCGCCAGCACTTCGGCATATTGCGCGTCGGTGAGCACGACGGCGAATTGCGCGTCGGAGGTGGCGACAAAGCCGGGCATTGACGGCTCCACCTCGCCCGGCACCGAGCCGAACAGCAGCGCCGGCGTCACCGATCTGGCGGTGAAGCCGTAATTGCCGTCCACCGGCGCCCCGCCCGCGTCGGGTACACCGCGCAAGGTGATGAACGCGTGCGGGAAGCTGTTACCGAGCTCGTGGCTCCAGAAGGTGAGCGTCACCGCCGCGCGGGCGGGCAGCGCTCCGGCGGCGAGGAGCAGCGCGATGAGCGGGCGGAGCAGGCGGCGCATGACGCCTCATACTCGCCGGGCGACCCGACGGCTAGGCGGGCGGCGCCGCGACCAGGGTGGCGTCCTCGCGCTTTTCCGGGCGGATATAGATGGACGACAGCTGCGGCAGCGTCCGCTTCAGCGTGCGCTCGATCTCCTCGATCAGCGCTTCGCCCTCGCCCATCGTGACATGGTCGTGAAAGTCGGCGCTGATCGCGACGAACACGGCGTCGGGCGCGGTGTGGATCGTGCGGACATGGTTGACGCTGGCGATCGCCGGATGATGATCGACCAGCCGGTACACCTCCGCGACGACGCCCGGCTCGGCGCGTTCGCCGATCAGCAGGCCCTTGCTCTCGCGCGCCAGCACCAGCGCCACCCCGGCAAGCACGCCGCCGATCGCGACGGACGCCCAGCCGTCCAGCGCCGGCCGGTTCCAGTGGTGGCTCGCCCACACGCCCGCGGCGGCGATCAGCAGCCCGACCAGCGCGGCCGAGTCCTCGAACAGCACCATGAACGCGGCCGGATCCTTGGACTGGCGGAACGACTGCCACCAGCCCTGATCGCCCTTGGCATGCGCGAACTCGCGCATCGCCATCACCCACGAGCCGCCCTCCATCGCGACGGAGATGGCGAGCACGACATAGGCCACCGTCGGCGAGCCGAGCGGCTCCGGCTCGGCGATATGCTTCCAGCCCTCATAGACGGAGATGCCCGCGCCCAGCGCGAAGATCAGCAACGCGACGATGAACGCCCAGAAATACAGTTCGCGCCCATAGCCGAACGGGTGCGCCGCGTCCGGCGGCCGCTTGGCGCGGTGCTGGCCATAGAGCAGCAGCACCTGGTTGAGGCTGTCGACGCAGGAATGGAACCCTTCGGACAGCATCGAGGAGGAGCCGGTGATCGCGGCCGCGACGAATTTGGCGACGCCGATCCCCAGATTGGCCGCGAGCGCGCCATACAGGACGACATTGGCGCGGAGCGTGTCGGAAAGGCTGGCCATCACCGCCGGTCATGGCCGGGGCGGGGGTGAGTGGCAAGGATTGCGACCCCATACCGGTCATGTTAGTACAAGTGTATGATCAAATCAGCCAAGCTTATCAAGGTCGGCAATTCGGTCGGCATCGTCGTGCCCAAGGAGGTGCTGACGCTGTTGCGAGCGCAGTTGGGCGATGCGGTGTGGTTCGTCGAACAACCGGGCGGTGTGGCGCTGCGCGCGCACGATCCGGCGTTCATGGAAGCGATGACGGCGGCGGAGGAGATCATGCGGGAGGACCGTGACATCCTGGCCGTGCTTGCCAAATGACGGCGGCTCTGGTGCCGCGCTTCCTCAGCGCGGAGCTGGCGCAGGCGGTCCATGATCGGCAGCTGGCGGAACATGGCGGCCTTGCCGGTGTCAAGGATGTCGGCCTGCTCGACTCGGCCATCGCTCGCCCGCTGAACAAGCATGGCTATGGTGAAGGGGACCTCTGCGCGCTGGCGGCGGCCTATGCGTTCGGCATCGCGCGCAACCATCCGTTCGCTGACGGCAACAAGCGGACCGCCTGGGTGATGGCGCGGCTGTTCCTGCGATTGAACGGCGTGACGCTCGCTTACGACAAGGCGGCAGCGATCCGGATGATGCTGGCGCTAGCGGCCGGCGATCTGCCCGAGGATGGCGTCACCGCGTGGTTCCGCGCGCATGTCGTGCCGGCCTGACCTCTCGCCAGGGATCGGGGAGGGGCGGCGGGGCGTTGCTGGTTCGTCATTTCGGGAGGACCGTCCACCATGCCGATCGCGCCGCTCGCCCTTCTCCTCCTCGCCGCCACAGGGCAGACCATGATAGACCCGCATGGCATCCGCGCGGGCGGGGTGCGGATCGACTCGGCCGGCGTGCATGCGCCGGGCGGCTCGGTGGGCGCGGGCGGCGTGCGCGGCGGCGGGGCCGGGCGGGGCACCACGATCCTGACCAACGGCGGCCATCGCTCGGTCGATTGCCGGAGCGGCACGCTGACGGTGAACGGAAATGGCAACACGCTTGACGTAGTGAACTGCGCGCGCGTGACCGTGGCGGGGAACGGCAACACGTTGACGATCCGCTTCTCGCTGCCGGCGCGGTTAGCGCTGGTCGGCAACCGCAACGACGTCAGCTGGCGCGCATCCAAGGGCACGCGCGTGTCCGCGTCCAATGTCGGGGCGCGCAACACGGTCCGGCGCACCGTTTGGTCGTGAGCAGGGGCTTACCGCGCGGCGGCCCAGAGCTGGGAGCGGCAGAACGGACCAAAGCAGCCCTTTACCTTCAGCGCCGTCCCGCCGCGCGCGACCTCTGCCCGATAGGTGCGGCCGCTTTCTGGATCGTAGATGCGGCCGCGCCAGCGGTCGGCGTCGGGGCGCAACGCGGCGAGGATGACCAGGCCGATGATGGGTCGGCCGCGCAGCGCCGGGTCGGGGTTGCGGGCGTCGACCTGCGGGCCGGGGCGCGGCTTCACCACGCGGACGATCCGGCCGCACAGCGCGGCACCGCAGGGCGCCACCTCGACCACCGCCTCGCCGCCGGGCGTCAGCCAGTGGCCCCCGATCGGCGCCGGCGCGGCGGCAAGCGCGGCCGCCGCGATCAGCGCGATCAAGCCGCCAGGTTCCGCAGGACGTAATGAAGGATGCCGCCGTTGAGGAAATACTCCAGCTCGTTGACCGTGTCGATGCGGCAGCGCGTCGCGAAGGTCTCGGACGTGCCGTCGGCGCGGGTCAACTTGACCTCGACTGGCTGGCGCGGGCGCAACCCGGCCACCTGATCTACGGTGAACGTCTCCGATCCATCGAGCTTCAGCGACTTGCGATCGACGCCGTCGGCGAACTGGAGGGGCAGCACGCCCATGCCGACTAGGTTGGAGCGATGGATCCGCTCGAAGCTCTCGGCGATCACGGCGCGGACGCCGAGCAGGTTGGTGCCCTTGGCAGCCCAGTCACGGGAAGAACCCGTGCCATATTCCTTGCCGGCGATCACGACCAGCGGCACGCCATCGGCCTTGTAGCGCATGGCGGCATCATAGATAGGCAGCACTTCTGACCCATTGCCGTAGCGGGTCATGCCGCCCTCGATGCCCGGCACCATCTCGTTGCGGATGCGGATGTTGGCGAAGGTGCCGCGGACCATCACCTGATCATTGCCGCGGCGCGCGCCATAGCTGTTGAAGTCGGCGCGCACGACCTGACGTTCCTGCAACCACTTGCCTGCCGGGCTGTCCGCCTTGATCGAGCCGGCGGGGCTGATGTGATCGGTGGTGATGCTGTCGCCCAGGATCGCCAGCGCGCGCGCGTCGCGGATGTCGGTGACGGGCGCCGGCGTCATCTCCATGCCGTCGAAATAAGGCGGGTTGGCGACATAGGTGGAGCCGGCGCGCCAGGTGTAGGTATCCGAGCCCGCGACGTCGATCGAGCGCCACTTCTCGTCGCCGGCATAGACGTTGCCGTAGCGCGAGCGGAACATGCCGTCGTCGATGTTCGCGGCCATCATCGTCGCGACCTCGTCGTTGGTGGGCCAGATGTCCTTGAGGTAGACGTCGGCACCGTCGCTGCCCTGGCCAATCGGGCATTCGGTCAAGTCCTCGGTCACCGTGCCCTTGATCGCATAGGCGACGACGAGCGGGGGCGAGGCCAGGAAATTGGCCCGGACGTCCGGGCTGACGCGGCCCTCGAAATTGCGGTTGCCCGACAGGACGCTGGCGGCGACCAGATCATGCGCGTTGATCGCGTCGCTGATCGGCTGCGGCAGCGGCCCCGAATTGCCGATGCAGGTGGTGCAGCCATAGCCGACCAAGTTGAACCCCATCGCGTTCAGGTCCTCGGTCAGCCCGGCGCGATCGAGATAGTCGGTGACGACCTGCGACCCCGGCGCGAGCGAGGTCTTGACCCAGGGCTTCGGCGTCAGGCCCAGCGCGCGTGCCTTGCGCGCCACCAGCCCGGCGGCGACGAGCACGGACGGGTTGGAGGTGTTGGTGCACGAGGTGATCGCGGCGATCACCACGTCGCCGTCGCCGATGTCGTGATCGCGGCCCTCGACGGGCACGCGGGCGTGGCCCTCGCGCTCGTAAAGCTTGACGAGGTCGCCGTTGAACACCTCGTCCACCTTGCTGAGCGACACCTTGTCCTGCGGGCGCTTGGGGCCCGCGAGGCTGGGCACGACCGAGCCCATGTCGAGCTCCAGCGTGTCGGTGAACAGCGGCTCGGGCGCGTCGGCGTGGCGCCAGAAGCCGTTTGCCTTGGCATAGGCCTCGACCAGCTCGATCGTCTCGGGCGCGCGGGCGGTGAGGCGCAGATATTCCATCGTGCGCTCGTCGATGGGAAAGAAGCCGCAGGTCGCGCCGTATTCGGGCGCCATGTTGGCGATCGTCGCGCGATCGGCGAGCGTCATCGCGGCGAGGCCGGGGCCGTAGAACTCGACGAAGCGGCCGACCACGCCCCTGGCGCGCAGCATCTGCGTGACGGTGAGCACCAAGTCGGTGGCGGTGATGCCCTCGGCCAGCGCGCCCGTCAGCTTGAAGCCGACCACTTCGGGGATGAGCATGGAGACGGGCTGGCCCAGCATCGCCGCCTCCGCCTCGATCCCGCCGACGCCCCAGCCGAGCACGCCCATGCCGTTGACCATCGTGGTATGGCTGTCGGTGCCGACCAGCGTGTCGGGATAGGCGATCTCGACGCCGTCCGGCGCGCCGCCCGCTTCCGGCGAGGACCAGACGCCGCGGCCGATATACTCCAGGTTCACCTGATGGCAGATGCCGGTGCCGGGCGGCACGACCTGAAAATTGTCGAGCGCCTTGGAGCCCCATTTCAGGAACTCGTAGCGCTCGCCGTTGCGCTGGTACTCCAGCTCCATATTGTCGTTGAGCGCCTTGGGCGTGCCGAACTCGTCGACCATGACGCTATGGTCGATGACGAGGTGGACGGGGACCTGCGGATTGATCTTGGCCGCGTCGCCGCCCAGCCCGGTGATCGCGTCGCGCATCGCCGCCAGGTCGACCACGCAGGGCACACCGGTGAAGTCCTGCATCAGCACGCGCGCGGGGCGATACTGGATCTCGCGATCGGAGCGGCGCTCCTGCTGCCAGTCGACGATCGCCTGGATGTCGGCGGCGGTGACGGTCTTGCCGTCCTCGAAGCGCAGCATGTTCTCCAGCAGCACGCGCATGGAGAAGGGAAGGCGGGAAATGTCGCCATATTTCTCCGCCGCCTTGGCGAGCGAAAAGTAATCGTAGCGCTTGCCACCGACATCGAGGGTGGCGCGGGCGCCGAGCGTGTCGTGGCCGATGGCGGTCATGCGATGGTCCTTACCCAGGTGCGCCCGCGAGGGGCGGCGGGAAGGCCTGCGCGCTCGCGGGAGAAGATGAAAGCAGTGCTTGCCCCGCGCCTTAGCAAGGGGGTGAGGGCGGGGGAAGGGGTGTGGTTGAGGTTTGAGCAAGGGTGGACTAAGTCCAGTGGACTAGATCAAGCGGAGCCGGCCCATGCTGACCGTCAACATCCATGACGCCAAGACCCGCCTGTCCGAGTTGATCGCGCGCGCGGTCGCCGGCGAGCCGTTCATCATCGCCAAGGCGGGCAAGCCGATGGTGAAGGTCGAGGCGCTGGCGGCGGCGGAGCAGCGAAAGCCGAATCCGATCGGGTTCGCGAAGGAGTGGCTGGTCCTGCCGGATGGCCCTGGCTTTCCAGAAGACCTGCCACCCGACGAGCAGGCGGAGCTGGAGCGGCTCTGGCATGACGGGTCGATCTTTCCGGAGGACCCGCGACGCGACGACGCCGCATGACGGCTTACCTGTTCGACACGCACCTGCTGCTGTGGTCGGCCGCCGGCGATCCGCGATTGCCGCGACGCGCGGCGGCCTTGATCGCGAGCGAGGCGCACGTGCGCCTCTTCAGCCCGGTCAGCATCGCTGAGATCGCGATCAAGTGGCAGCAACGGCGGCCGGACTTTCAGTTCGCGCCCGCGCGCATGCGCGCCGAGATGCTGGAGGAGGGTTATGTCGAGCTGCCGTTGACCAGTCTGCACGCGACTCGCATCGCCGATCTGTCGAGACTTCATGGCGACCCGTTCGATCGCCTGCTCGTCGCGCAGGCGCTGGCCGAAGGGGTGCCGTTCGTGACGGCGGACGCGGTCCTGGCGGGCTATCCGGGGCAGATCATGGTGGTGTGAGGCGGGAGGCGCTCGACACCTGGTCACCCGGCTACCTGAGTTGGCGGTCAAAAACAGGAAGACAATTGTCAGGGCGACAGCCATCCGAGGGCGCGGGCTACCACGGCCCGCGCGTCGTGCTGCAATGGTGGGCCGTGAGCGAATACCAACTGGTCGGTCGGCCATGCGACGATCTGTTTCAACGCCTCACGGGCGTGCTGGCGATCAACGAAGGCGTATCGGAACTTGCGGGGCACCCGAGGCTCCGGGGAGGTCAGCCCATCCAAGCGAGCGACCAACGAGCGCCAGCCAGTGAACCAGTCCCGGTCAAAATGCTGGATCAGGTCCGTGAACAAGACGGTGCGGCTGTGTTTGTGGAAGAACACCACTTCCGTCGTGATGAGGTTACCCCCGACCGTCACATGGTCGATCGCGCGTGACCACGGCGCGGCATCGTTGACCGGGATCGGAGTGAAGTTCAGGTCCTTACGCTTCTTGCGAAGTCGTAGTGGCGCGTGGAGCACGGCCCGAGGATAGGCGCGCTGCCATTCGGCGACGAAAAGATGATGCAGCGTGTTCGGGGCGATTAGCCAGCGGACGTCGCCGAGCGCATCGACCGCCGCCCGCAGCGCGTCCGTGAGCGCGATTGGCGACCAGATGAACAGCGTTCCGTCATCTAGCCGAATCGCGGCCATCTTGGTCGGATAGCGAAAGCCGGCGACCTCGACGACCGAACCGTTCGCCAGCCAGATGTCTGGTCCGAAGAGTTCAAGTATCTCGTGACTTGATCACGGATGACACCTATTTGCAATCAGACGACCGCAGCCGTCCGACACGCGCGGACGCCACGACCCCGTCCATGAGGCTCGATGATGCCTGCTCCCTGCACGCCGGGGCTCGAAGCGGCTGTTTGGGATGACGGAACCGCAATTGGGGTCCGCCGAGGACGCGAACCGCTTCGACCCCGGCTGGATCAGGTCATCGCGGTCGGGATCGAACGAAGCGCTGTCCTACGGTCCTGAACCCGCTCTACTTGTCCGGCCATCGCGAGTAGAAGGGGCATGGGGAGCAATCGCAAAACGATTTGACGTCGTCGCTTGGCGGCGTGGCCATGATGATATTATGACGCGCCATGATTTACGGTTGGTCGCCAGGGATCGGAGATCCGGACGTTCTGGGCTGGTTCACCGTCGCCGCTTATCTCGGCGCGGCGATCCTGTGCTTTCGGGCCGCGCCGATCAGCCGCGTGGGCAGGGGACGACGCAAGCGCCATTTCTGGCGGCTGCTGGGCGTCGCGTTCGTGTTGCTCGGCATCAACAAGCAGCTCGACCTGCAAACGCTGTTCACCGCGATCGGCCGGCATGCCGCTCAATCCGAGGGCTGGTATGCGGAGCGTCGTCCCGTCCAGAAGGAGTTCATCACCCTGATCACGGCGGTCGGCGGCGTTCTCGCTCTCGGTGTGCTGCTGTTCGTGCGCGATCTGGGCTGGGCCGCGCGCCTCGCCACGATGGGGCTGTGCTTCATCATCCTGTTCGTGATCGTCCGCGCCACGTCGTTCCACCATGTCGACGCCTTTCTGGGTTCCGAGTTCGGCGGCGTGAAGGCGAACCATCTGCTGGAGCTCGGCGGCATCGCCGTCGTCGCGGCCTCGGCGGCCGTCGCCATGCGCGACGCCACGCGTCGAGCGCCGCTGGCCGCACGAGCGAGGCGGTAGGATCGACGCTCGTGCCGGCGACGGTCGGGCGTCCGCGCCCGCCGCGATCGGCGACCAACCGCTGTCCTACAGAAGCGGACCTGCTCTACCTGCCATGCCCTCATGATTCGAGGAGGGCGGCGATGGGCAAGGGTTGCCTGCGGTGGACGGCGGACACGGAGCGGGCGTTCCTGCTCGCGTTGCGCCAGACGGGGCAGGTGAAGCAGGCGGCGGCGGCGATCGGGCGGGCGACGGGAACGTGCCATCAGCGGCGCGACCGGTCGCCGGCGTTCGCGCAGGCCTGGGCCGCGACGGTCGCGGAGATGGAGCGCGAGAAGATCGAGGCGGGCGCCAGCGCGGGCGCCAAGCCCCGGTCGCTGACCCGGACCCGGGCGGATGGGTGGACGCAACAGAGCCAGCGCGCCTTCACGCGCGCGCTCGCCGACACCGGACGCTGGGGCGAGGCGGCG
>NZ_CAHJWX010000042.1 GCF_903643065.1 Sphingomonas bacterium
GAGAGGCCCCACCCCCAACCCCTCCCGCTTGCGGGAGGGGAGCGGAAACCGCCGCCACCGTCGCCGCCAGCACCGCCCGGTCGCTCAGGTCCAGCCCCGACGAGTTCCGCCGATCCGGAAACAGGTCGCGCGGCAGCGGGATGGAGGGATGCCGCGCGCCGCCGACGCCCGCAATCCTCGCCACCGGATCGGCCAGGATGTCCGCCTCGCTCAGCGTCTCGTCCGCGAGCTGGTGCACGAAGGACGAGTTCGCCCCATTCTCCAGCAGCCGCCGCACGAGATAGGCGAGCAGGTCGCGGTGCCCGCCCACCGGGGCATAGATGCGCGTATGGTAGCCGCGCTCGCACACCAGCCGCTCGTACAGTCCCTCGCCCATGCCGTGCAGCCGCTGGAACTCGAAGTCGCGGCCGTTGCCCGCCCATTCGACGATCGTCGCGACGGTGAGCGCGTTGTGCGAGGCGAAGGCCGGGCGGATGTTGGCCGCGTCCAGCATGTCGCGCGCGACCGCGAGGTAGCTGACGTCGGTCGCCGCCTTGCGCGTGAACAGCGGATAGTCGGGGAGCCCCTCCACCTGCGTGCGCTTGATCTCGCTGTCCCAATAGGCGCCCTTGACCAGCCGGACGTTCCAGCGCTGCCCCAGCTCGCCCGCCAGCGCGTCCGCCCAGGCCACCACCGCGCGCGCGCGTTTGCTGTACGCCTGCACGGCCATGCCGAACCCGTCCCAGCCCCGAAACTGCGGCTGGCGGATCGCACCCTCGATGATGTCGAGGCTCATCTCCAGCCGCTCGCTCTCCTCGGCGTCGACGGTGAGGTGGATGCCGACCTCCTTGGCGAGATTGCACATCATCTCCAGCTTGGCCGTCAGCTCCGGCACGCAGCGGTCATATTGCGCGACCTCGTAACGCGGGTGCAGCGCCGACAGCTTGACCGATACCGAGTGCCCCTCGCCAGCATGCTTGCCGATCTGAAGGATCGCCTGCTTGTAGGACGAGAAGTAACGCGCCGCATCCTCGTCCGTCCGCGCCGCCTCGCCCAGCATGTCGAAGCTCGCGGTAAAGCCTTGGTTCTCCGATTTGCGCATCCGCGCCATCGCCTCGTCGATGGTGCGGCCCATCACGAAGATCTCGCCCATCCGCTTCATCGCCGCGCCCACCGCCTGGCGCACGAACGGCTCGCCCGCGCGCCCGATCAGCCGCTTGAGCGCGCCGCCGCCGCCGTTCCTGCCTCGCCCACCAGCGCGCGGCCGACCACCAGCCCCCAGGTGCCCGCGTTGACCAGCAGCGACGACGACTTGCCCGCGTGCGCGCGCCAATCCGCGTCGCCGATCTTGTCCGCGATCAGCAGGTCGGCGGTCTCCGGGTCGGGCACGCGCAGGAACGCCTCGGCGAGGCTCAGCAGCGCCACGCCCTCAGCCGAGTCGAGCCGGTATTCCTGCAGGAACTGGTTCACCCAGCCCCTGGCCTGCGCCGCGCGCAGGTCCGCGAGCAGGCCGGACGCGGTCCCGGTCACCCGCTCGCGCGAGTCGGGCCCGAGCGCGGCGCGCGCGAGCAGCGGCTTTAGAACATCGGGTTCGCTCGCCCGGTACAGCCGGACCAGGTCGGTACGAGCGGCGTTGGTGCGGGCTTGCGGCATGTTCGGCGTTCCGGTCGGGAGGAGGCTTGCGATGTAGGATGGCGCGCGCCAAGGAGGAGGCCCGCGCATAAGGGAGAGGCAGGGCCATGGCGACCGTCACCGTCGACGAGATGAAGAACAGCGTCGGCGAGGAACGCGTCAGCGACTGGGTCGAGGTAACGCAGGCGATGATCGACCAGTTCGCCGAGGCGACGGGCGATCACCAGTTCATCCATGTCGACCCCGTCCGCGCCGCGATGACGCCGTTCGGCGGCACGATCGCGCACGGTTTCCTCACGCTGTCGCTGCTGCCGCTGCTGTCGTCCAAGGTGCCCGACCTGCCGCAGATCGAAGGCACCAGGATGGCGGTCAATTACGGGGGCAACAAGGTCCGCTTCCTCACCCCCGTCCGTTCGGGCTCGCGGGTGCGCGGCCATTTCAAGACGCTCGCCTTCGACGAGAAGCGGCCCGGCCAGTATCAGCACCTCACCGAGTTCACCGTCGAGATCGAGGGCGCGCCCAAGCCGGCGATGATCGCGGAGTGGATCAGCCAGATCTTCGTCTGACCGGATCTTTCGTCTGGAAGGTCACACTTCCTCCCTCACCGGCGTGACTTTCCGCGTCCGCCCGGACCGACAAGGGCCTCATCTCATGCGTTCCGCCGTCATCGTCGCCACCGCCCGCACGCCGATCGGCCGCGCCTATCGCGGCGCGTTCAACGCGCTGCCCTCGCCCACGCTCGCCAGCCACGCGATCAAAGCGGCCGTCGAGCGCGCGCGCCTCGACCCGGCCGAGATCGGCGACGTGGTGCTGGGCGCCGCGCTCCAGCAGGGTGTGCAGGGCGGCAACATCGCCCGGCTGGCGGCGCTGCGCGCGGGCCTGCCGACCTCGGTCGCGGGCATGTCGATCGATCGCCAGTGCGCGTCGGGGCTGATGGCGATCGCCACCGCGGCCAAGCAGGTGATCGTCGACGGCATGGAGATCGCGGTCGGCGGCGGCGTCGAGAGCATCTCGATGGTGCAGACGCCGCAACTGCGCGTCGGCTTCGACCCGGAACTGCTGGCGATGCACGGGCACGTGTACATGCCGATGCTGCAGACCGCCGAGGTGGTGGCGACGCGCTACGGCATCGATCGCGACGCGTGCGACGCCTACGCGCTCCAGTCGCAGCAACGCACCGCCGCCGCGCAGGCCGCCGGCCGGTTCGACGACGAGATCGTGGCCGTGACCGCGACGATGGCGGTGGTCGACAAGGCGACCAAGGAGGTCAGCCACCGGGAGGTCACGCTCAGGCAGGACGAGGGCAATCGCGCGGACACGACGCTTGACGGCCTGAAGGCGCTCAAGACCGTGCTCGACGGCGGCACCGTCACCGCCGGCAACGCCTCGCAGCTCTCCGACGGCGCCGCCGCCAGCGTGGTGATGGAGGAGAAGGTCGCGGGCGCGAAGGGCCTGACCCCGCTCGGCCGCTATGTCGGGATGGCGGTGGCGGGCACCGAGCCCGACGAGATGGGCATCGGCCCGGTCTACGCCATCCCCAAGCTGCTGGAGCGCCATGGCCTGGCGATGGACGATATCGGCCTGTGGGAGCTGAACGAGGCGTTCGCGGTGCAGGTGCTGTATTGCCGCGACAAGCTGGGTATCCCCGACGAGCTGCTCAACGTCAACGGCGGCTCGATCTCGATCGGCCACCCCTATGGCATGACGGGCGCGCGCTGCACCGGCCACGCGCTGATCGAGGGCAAGCGGCGTGGGGCGAAGTACGTCGTCGTGACGATGTGCGTCGGCGGCGGCATGGGCGCGGCCGGGCTGTTCGAGGTGCTGTGAGTTGAACGGTAACGGGCAATACGCTACGTATTGATTGTCGGCGGAGTCATGGACGCCTTCTGTGGGAGCCCCGGTCGCTGCAACGGCCGGGGCTTTACCGTTCGGGGCCCGGGCTGCAACCCAGGCCCCTCCCGGTGCTAACCCTTGCGGGCTACCTCGATCACTTTCACGATCAAGGCCGCGAAGGCGCACATAGCGCCGACGAAGGCACAGGCATCAACGATCGTCATGGATCGTTCTCCTGCGAGATGACGGCAAGATTGCCGCCGCCACCCACTATGCCCGGCGGGACTGGCGCTCGCAATCGCTGCCCCCATCTTCCCTCCCATGGCTCACCGCATCCCCCCCGCCGCGCGCGCGCACATCCCGCCCGGCGCGAGCATCACCCGGGTCGAGCGCATGTCCCGCGCGTTCGTGAAGTACCATCTCGATGACGGCTCGGTGCTGCACCGCTTCACGCAGCCCGAGCCGTCGAGCGACCCGCACGACCATCCCTTCGCGATCGACATCGAGGTGCTGTCGGGCGGCTATGTCGAGGAGGTGTTCACGCGGGGCGAGGGCGGGTGGCGCGCGACGCTGGTGCACCGCGTCCCGGGCGAGACGCACCGGCTGGCGGCCGAGCACGTCCACCGCGTTGTCGAGTTGCCGACCGGCGAATGCTGGACCCGCGCCCGCTATGCCGCGTCCGAGCGCATCACCTGTTTCTGGCGCTTCGGCGACGACATCCGCCGGCGGCGCTGGAACAGCCGCCGGTGGGAACGGGTGTAAACCCGACCGGGGCTAATCCGCTCCTTCCTCTGCGATGAAGCACGCGACCGCGTGCGCGCGATTGACCGCGCCGAGCTTGCGACGTGCGTTGTCCGCGTGAAAGCGAGCCGTCGTTTCCGAGACGGACAGGATGATGCCGATCTCCCAGTCGGTCTTGCCCTGCGCGACGAACCGCAAGACGTCGCGCTCGCGCACGGTCAGCAGCGGCCTAGCCGTCGCCACCGGATAGGAGGCATCAAGCGTCAGCAGATGCTCGGCCAGCACGCCGCCCGCCATCTGCAGCGCGCGCGCGATCGTCGGATCGATGGTCACATTGTCCACGCCGACATGGACCGACGCGGTCGTGTGGTCCGCGCCATAGGCGTTCGCGCCCCAGGCTTCCCGGATCGCGGCGCCCTCGAACGCCTCCCAATAGGTGTTGAACCGCCGGTCCGAGCGCGGCGCCAGGTCGGAAAAGCGATAGCGGGTCCGGCGTTGACGGACCACGTCGAGCAGCGGATTGCAGTCGAAGCAGATATACTGGAAGCCGCTGCTCCCGATCCAACCCTCGCGCGCCTCGCGGATCAGGACGCCGCCGGCTCGCCAATGCCGCTCGCTGGTCAGCGCGCCGCTGGGCCGGCGATAACGGCGGACCTGCACGAACGTCGCACCCAGCCGCCGAGCCCGATCGCCAAAAGCGCTCGCGGCGACGACCGGATCGCCGGCGAGGAGCGCGTCTTCCACCATGTCCATCGCCATCCGCAACATCGCGTCCGCTCCGACCCCTGATTGCCTATGCCGCACGCGCAGGCGGGTGCCGAGTCCCGTCACGTGAGCCATGTCGTCCCAGATGGAGCCACCGACCCTATCCCTTTCGAGAGGTTCGCTCCCAGCCTCGACCAGTATGACGGTCGGGCAATCATTAAGAGGGAGTCAACCACGTGAAGCCTGCCACCATCGTCCGGCTCGCCGCTGCCGGCATCGGCCTTCTCGTCGCCGCGCCGGCGCTGGCGCAGTCCGCGCCGCCCTCGTTCGAGGCGTGCACCTATAACGGCAACGGCATCGCCGGCACGATCTCGCCGCGCTCGTGCGCGTCCGTCTCGTCAAGCGGGGCGGCGCCTTACGGCCAGTATTCGATCAACAGCGCCGCCATCGCCAACGGGCGCCAAGCAGATGACGCGACCCAGGGACTCGGCACCACGGCCAGCGCCGACGGCGGCTGGACCAACACGGCGGCGGCGATCTCGAACACGGGCGGCAGCGCGGTCGCGACCGGCGACCTGCGCGACGGCACATTGCACGCCTATGTCAGCAACGGCACCAACTATTTCCACGGCGGCGGCGCGAATACACGCATCAGTGACCTGTTCACCTTCAACAACACCAGCGGAGGCGACGTCACATTGACGATGGGCTATCAGTTCGACGGCCGCTTCAGCACCATCGACGATTACGGCGCCTATACCGATGGTCAGATCGATCTTCATTTCGGCGACCCCGACACCTATTACAATCGGGTGCTCTTCGCCAACAGTCGCGATTATGCGAACGGTGACGCACTGTCGCAATTCGATGCGATCAGTGGCACGTTGACCCAGCGGCTCGACGGCGGGAACGGGCACGAGGGCGATTACGCCTTCACCGGTTCGTACCGGGATGGTTTCGTCCAGGGTGCCTTCACCACCTCGCTGTTGATCCCGACCGGGGAGTCGCGCTTCGGCTTCGTCATGACGCTGTCGCTCGATTGCCGGGGTTCGGGCGCGACCTGCGACTTCGGCCATACCAGCGCGTTCGGGTTCGGCGCCTTGCCGGCGGGCCTGACCTACACGTCGCAGTCAGGCGTGTTCGGTCAGGCGCTGGCGAGCGGCGTGCCGGAGCCGGCGAGCTGGGCGACGATGATCCTGGGGCTTGGTGGCATCGGCGGCGTCCTGCGGCATCGTCGGCGCCCCGCGGCGATGCTCGCCGCCTAGGCGCAACCCCTTGGGCGCAGCTCCTACGCGCAACCAAGGTCGACCAGGGTCGTTCTCCCGCCGAAATCATCACGAGGAGCATGCCCATGGCCGACCATCAGGACAGCCCACAGGAAGTCGCCGCCAAGTTCCTGGCCGCGCTCAAGAGCAGCCCGTTCATCATGATCGGGCTGACCGACGGGCAGCATGCCGAGCCGATGAACGTCAAGACCGACGACGATCAGCCCAACACGCTGTTCGTCTTCTCCGCGCCCGACAACCGCATCGCCGCCGGCGGCGATGCGATGGCGCAGTTCGTCGGCAAGGGGCATGATTTCTTCGCCTGCCTGGCCGGCACCGTCAGCGAGGAGCGCGACCGGGCGACGTTCGACAAGCTGTGGGACAATCGCGTCGAGGCCTGGTTCCCTAACGGCAAGGCCGATGCGCGTCTCAACCGGTTCGATATCAGCTCGGCCGAGCTTTGGGAGACGGACGTATCCATCTCCGGCCGGGTGAAGATGCTGTTCGGCGGCAAGATCACGTCGTCCGAGAACTCCAGTCACGCGGTGGTGAGTTCGGTCGGCTGATCCGATCGGCGGCGAACGGTCAGCCGTTCGCCGCCATCCACTCGATCACGACGGGCGCGATGCGCTCGCGCCATTTCGAGCCGTTGAAAATCCCGTAATGGCCGGCGCCCTCGGCCATGAAATACCGCTTCCTCGCATCCGGCAGCGCGGTGGCGAGCGTCAGGGCCGCGCGGGTCTGGCCGAGGCCCGAGATGTCGTCGCGCTCGCCCTCAATTGCGAGCAGGCCGATGTCCGTGATCGCGGCGGGATCCACCTTGCGCCCGCGATGCGTCATGACGCCGCGCGGCAACGCATGCGTCTGGAACACCAGGTCGACCGTCTGCAGGTAGAATTCGGCGGTCATGTCGCAGACCGAGCGGTATTCCTCGTAGAAGTCCTTCGTCGCGTCCGCGCTCTCGCCATCGCCGCGGACCAGATGCTTGTACATCTCCCAATGGCTCTGCATGTGACTGCCGAGGTTCATCGACAGGAAGCCGGCGAGCTGCAGGAAACCCGGATAGACTTCGCGGCCCGCGCCGGGGTAGCTGAACGGCACGGTCGCGATCGCGTTATGCTGGAACCAGGCATGCGGGCGCTTGGTGGCGAGCGTATTGACCGCCGTCGGCGCCTCGCGCGTGTCGATCGGGCCGCCCATCATCGTCAGCGTGCGCGGCCGGCATGGATGCGCGTCGGCGCTCATCACCGCGGCGGCGGCGTAGCAGGGCACCGACGGCTGGCACACCGCCAGCATGTGCGCGCCGCGTCCGTCCTCGGGCCCGATCGCCTCCAGGAACGCGATCAGGTAGTCGATATAGTCGTCCAGATCGAAGCGGCCCGCCGACAGCGGCACCAGCTTGGCGTCCGCCCAGTCGGTGATGTGCACATCGGCGGCCGGCAGCATCCGCTCGACCGTGCCGCGCAACAGCGTCGCGTAATGGCCCGACATCGGCGCGACGATCAGCAGTTTCGGCCCCGTCTCGACACCCTCGCGGCGAAAGCGCAGCAGCCGCCCGAACGGTCCGTCGAGCACCACTTCCTCGGTCACCGCCACCTCGCGCCCGTCCACCGTCGTGCGGTGCAGCCCGAAGGCCGGCTTGCCGCGCGACGCGGCGGCGTGCGCGAACACCTCCAGCGCCGACGCCACCTGCCGACCGCTGCCGCCATAGACGGGATCGTTGAGCAGTTCGGCCGTCCAGCTCGCCATCGCGCCGGCGCCCGCAAACACCGCGCGCTGCCATTCATAGGTGTCGTACAGCATGGGCATCAGGTCGGCGCCAAGCCGGGCGATGTCAACCACGCCACCGGCGTTGAGGGGGGCGCCCGCGCCTGCTAGCGCGAGCGGCATGGCCGATCCCCGTCCCGCTCGCCCCCGCCGGCTCGGCTCGCTGTCGCTGGTGTGGCGGCAGGTCGCGCGCTATCCCGGGCAGCTGGCGGTGGCGATCGCGGCGCTGCTCACCACCTCGCTGAGCACCAGCGCGCTGCCCTATGCGGTGCGCTCGATGATCGATCGGGGCTTTGGTCACGGCGGCGATCCGGCGCACATCAACCGCGTCTTCACCCAGCTCGGCGGGCTGGTGATCGTGCTGGCACTGGGCACCGCATTGCGCTTCTACTTCGTCTCGTGGCTGGGCGAGCGCACGGTGGCCGACGTGCGCGAGGAGGTGCAGCGCAACCTGCTGCGGCTCGCGCCCCGCTTCTTCGAGGAGAACCGGCCGGCGGAGATCGCCTCGCGACTGACCGCCGACACCGCGCAGATCGAGATCGCGGTCGGCACCACCGTGTCCGTCGCGCTGCGCAACGCGCTGACCGGCGTGGCGAGCACCGTCACCATGTTCGTGATCGCGCCCAGGTTCGCCGGCTCGCTGCTGATCGGCATCCCCGTCGTCATGCTGCCCCTCGTCCTGCTCGGCCGGCGCGTGCGCGGCTTCTCGCGGTCCAGCCAGGATCGGATCGCGGACATTGGCGCGCTGGCGGTGGAGACGCTGGGCGCGATGAAGGTGGTGCAGGCGTTCGGTCAGGAGGCGCGCGAGGGCGAACGGTTCACCGCCGCCGTCGAGCGCGGGTTCGGTGCCGCCAAGCGCCGCATCCGGGTCCGCGCGCTGATGACCGCGCTGGTCATCCTGCTGCTGTTCGGCGCGATCACCGCGCTGCTCTGGTCCACCGTCTCCGACGTCGCGCACGGGCAGCTGTCGGGCGGGTCGCTGACCGGCTTCCTTGTCGCGGCGACGCTGGCGGCCGGCTCGTTCGCGTCGTTGAGCGAGGTCTATGGCGACCTGCTGCGCGCGGCGGGCGCGGCGGAGCGGCTGAACGAGCTGCTGGCGGAGGTGCCGGACATCGCGCCCCCCGCGCAACCGGCGGC
>NZ_CAHJWX010000043.1 GCF_903643065.1 Sphingomonas bacterium
GGGGAATTGAGCTGGACGATGTCGGCGCGCTGTTCCGCCGCCAGCGCCGCGATCGCGCGCCCGGCGGCGAGGACCTCGGCGGGGCCGGCGGCGAGCCAGTCCAGGGGGAGACCGGTATGGACGACGGTGTAGGCGACATCACCCTCACCCTTCCCACCGGCTGCGCCGGCGGGCCCCTTCCCTTTCCCATCGGGAGAGGGAGGAAGGCGCGAAGCGCCGGAAGGGTGAGCGTGATCGGAGGCCGGCCCCATCACCGCCAGCACCACTTCCGCCCCCTGCTCCGCCAATGCACCGGCGAGGTCGGTCGCGTACGGCCAGACGCCGCCGACCGCGTCGCAGGTCATCAGCACCCTCACTCGGCGGCTTCCGCGAGGATCGGGAGGTTGAGCCGGCGCTCGGCGGCGAGCCAGCGGGCGAGGTCGGCGACGCCCTCGCGCCACGCCACGCGCGGCCCCAGCCCCAGCGCCGCTTCCGCCGCGCGCGTGTCGGCGACGAAATAGCGCTGGTCGCCCGCGCGCCAGTCAGCCCAGGTGACGTCGATGTCGTGCCCGACCAGCTCGGCCATGTGCGCGAGCAGCTGGCGCAGCGATACCGCGTTGGCGGGGCCGCCCCCCAGGTTAAACGCGCGGCCGGTGACCCGGTCGATCCGGCGCCAGGCCTGGAGGTACGCCTCCACCGCGTCCGACACGTCGCAGATGTCGCGGACCTGATAGCCGTCGCCATAGAGCGTGATCGGCCGGCCCTCCAGCGCGCGGATCAGGAAGTGCGCGACCCAGCCCTGGTCCTCCGTCCCCATCTGCCGCTGGCCGTAAATGCACGACATGCGCAGCACGCAGGTCGGCAGGCCGAACGAACGGGCATGGTCGAGGACATATTGGTCCGCCGCGCCCTTCGACACGCCATAGGGCGTGTGGAAGTCGAGCGGCCGCGCCTCGCCAATCCCGTGATCGCGGACACCCGCGTCGTCAGGCACATAGGCGTCGTCCTTCAGCGTAAAGCTGAGGTCGGCAAGGTCGCCATAGACCTTGTTGGTGGACGCGAAGACCAGCGGCACCGCCTCGCCCCGGCGCCGCAGCGCGTCGAGCAGCGCGAAGGTGCCGCCGATGTTGATCGCGAAATCGGCGGCTGGATCGTCGAGGCTGGTGGTGACGGCGACCTGCGCGGCGAGGTGGAACACCGCCCGCGCGTCCGCGACGGCCGTCGCGACGGCATCGTGGTCGCGGATGTCGGCGTGGACGAACTCGATCGCGTCGTGGTGCCGGTCGCGCAGCCAGGCGAGGTTGCGCTCCGTCCCCGCCCGCGACAGCGCGTCGAGGATCCGCACCCGATGTCCCTCGCGCGCGAGCCGGTCGACCAGGTTGGAGCCGATGAACCCCGCGCCGCCGGTGACCAGGACGGGGGCGTCGCTCACGCCACCAGCCCCCGCGCGTCCAGTTCGGCGCGCGCGGCGGCGACGTTGTCGGTCGCGGTCTGCTGCGCCACCCAGCCGGCCAGCTCCGACAGCCCTGCCCCGAAATCCTGCCTGACCGTGAAGCCCAGCGCGTCGCGCGCCAGCGTCGTGTCGCAGAAACAGTGACGGATGTCGCCGATCCGCGCCTTGCCGACGATCTCCGGCTCGATGTCGTTCTTGCCCATCGCCCGGGCGAGCGCGATTCCCACCTCCCGCACCGAACGGTCCTGGCCGGAGCCGATGTTGAACGTGCCGCCGACCGCCTCCGGCTTGACCAGCGCATCGGCGAAGGCGCGGGCGACATCGGTGACGTGAACGAAGTCGCGCCGCTGCTCGCCGTCTTCGAAGATCATCGGGCGCTGCCCGTTGAGCAACCGCGACGCGAAGATCGCGAGCACGCCGGTATAGGGGTTGGAGAGCGCCTGGCCTGGACCATAGACGTTGAACAGGCGCAGGCAGACGCTCTCGATGCCATAGGGCGCCCCCATGATGTGGGTCGTCCGCTCCTGCACGAATTTGTTGAGCGCGTAGATCGACGACAGCGCCGGTCGCTTCCACTCGGGGGTCGGCAGCGGCGTCAACGGTCGCCCTTGCCCGTCGACCGGTTCCCATTGCGACAGGCCGTCGCGCAGGTTGGGGCGGTCCGCGTCCTCGACCGCGCGACCGTCCGCGTCGCGGTACAGGCCCTCGCCATAGATCGACATGGACGAGGCGGTGACGACGCGGCGCACCGGGCGGTCAATGAGCTGCTCCCACAGCACGGCCGTGCCGACGTCGTTGGTGGAGGTGTACCGCTCCACCTCGTACATCGACTGCCCCACCCCGACCTCGGCGGCGAGGTGGATCACGCTGTCCACCCCGTCGAGCGCGCGCGCGACGGCGGCGGCGTCGCGGACGTCGGCGCGGATCAGCTCGGCCTCGGGCGAGAGCAGCGCCGAGCCGTCGACCTGGCCGTGCACCTGCGGGATCAGGCTATCGAGCACGCGGACGCGGTCACCCCGGCGGAGCAGCTCGGCGACGACGAACCGGCCAATGAAGCCGGCGCCGCCGGTGACGAGGACGCGCTCGCTCACGCGGCACCTGCCCTGTTCATGATCCAGATTGATTGCATGCCGCCGCCCGGTCCCCCAATGCACATGCTCGAAGCCCGCTGGCGGAGCTTCTTCTTCTTTGTTCCTTCCAGCCGGAACGGCCGCGCGTGTCAAGCGCCGCGCCGGGCGGCGGCCTTTGGGTGGCGACGCATGACCGCGACCTTCCTCCTCATCCGCCACGGCGCCACCGACGATCTGGACGTGCGGCTGTCCGGGCGTCGTCCGGGTGTGCCGCTGAACGAAGCGGGTCGCGCGCAGGCCGGCGCGCTCGCCCGCCGGCTCGCGGACGAGCGGATCGACGCGATCCTGTCCAGCCCGCTCGACCGGACCAGGGAGACCGCCGAGGCGATCGCGCGGAGCAAGGCGATGGCCGTGACGATCGATGATGCGCTGATCGAGATCGACCTGGGCGAGTGGACGGGCGCGACCTTCGCGATGCTCCATGACGACCGGCGCTGGCACTGGTGGAACGCCGAGCGCGTTACCGCCTGCTGCCCCGGCGGCGAGACGATGGCGCAGGCGCAGGCGCGGATCGTCGGGCTGCTGCGGCGTCTCGCGGCCGAGCGCGATGGGGAGACGATCGCGCTGGTCACGCATTCCGACCTGATCCGCGCGGCCTTGTGCGACGTGCTCGGGCTCGATCTGGCGGGTGTGCATCGGCTGCAGGTCGATCCCGCGTCGGTGAGCACGGTCGTGATCGGGGACTGGGGCGGCAAGCTGCTCAACTTGAATGTCGCGGCCGGGTAGGCGAAGAGGCGGCGATGACGGGGGAACGGGCGAGCATGGCGGACGCGGCGTTGTTGCGCGAGAAGGTGGCGGCGCTGGCGCCCTGGTTCCACAATATCGATCTGGGGCATGGCATCCGGACCGCGCCCGACCATTTCCTGGGCAACTATCCCCAGTTCAAATACGCCCGCTTCGCCGACGCGCTGCCGGCCGACCTGACGGGCAAGACGGTGCTCGACATCGGCTGCAACGCCGGCTTCTACTCGGTCGAGATGGCCAGGCGCGGCGCCGCGCGCGTGCTCGGCATCGATTCGGACGAACGCTACCTCGATCAGGCGCGGCTCGCGACGCGCACGCTGGGCTTTGCGGAGGTCGAGTTCCGCAACCTGTCCGTCTATGACGTGGGCAGCCTGGGCGAGCGGTTCGACCTCGTGATCTTCATGGGCGTGCTGTATCACCTGCGCCACCCGCTGCTCGCGCTCGACCTGATCCGCGACCATGTCGCCGGCGACCTGATGCTGTTCCAGACGATGCAGCAGGGCTCGACCGCGCCGTGGCAGCCGATCGAGGACCATCCGTTCCACAAGCCCGGCACGTTCGACCCGCCGGCGTTCTTCGACGACCCCGCCTATCCCCGGATGCACTTCATCGAGCGGCGGTTCGCGGGCGACTGGACGAACTGGTGGGCGCCCAACCGGGCGTGCTCGGAGGCGATGCTGCGCGCGGCCGGCTTCGCGATCGAGGCGCATCCGGAAGACGAGGTGTATCTGTGCCGCGTCGCCGAGGTGCCCTATGCGCAATGGGGTCCGGCCGCGATCTACCCCGCGAAAAGGAGCTGAGGATTTGCCTGTCGAAGCGGCGATGATCTGGAACGAGCCGAACAACAAGTCGCATTGGGATCCGGCGATCGATCCCGATTGGAGCCAGTTCGCGCGGATGGTGTCGCTGGCCGGCGCCGCGATCGGCCGCGCCAACCCGCGCCTCACCCGCGTCCTGGGCGGCATGAGCCCGATCGACCCGCTCTGGGTCCAGCGGATGGAGGGCCATGGCGGGCTGGACGAGGTGGACGTCGTCGCGGTGCATGGCTTTCCGCTCGACTGGAACCTGTGGCCGATCCACGCCTGGCCCGACAAGATCGCCGAGATCGAGGCGGTCACCGACAAGCCGGTCTGGGTGACGGAGGTCGGCGTCGGCTCGTTCGGCGCGGAGGAGGTGCAGGTCTTCGGGGTTCAGCGCACCGCCGAGCTGCTGATCGATCGGGTCGAGCGCACCTATTGGTATTCGCTGTTCGACCTGCCGATGGAATGGGGCGCGACGACGCGGCATCGCGAGGCGGAAGGCTCCAGCTACTATCGTCACTTCTACATGGGCCTGATCCGCGCCGACGGCACGCCCAAGCCGGCGCTGGACGGCTATGCGCGCGTCGCCGACCGGATGGGGCTGATGCAGTGGTTCCATTGGGAGGACCCGCGGCTGGACGACGCGGTCGCCTGGATGCGGCGGCTCGGCACGCGCAAGCTGCGCACCGGCCTGTCCTGGTCCGATTACTGCCGGCCCGACCCGTTCAGCTGGTTCGATCGGCAGATGGAGGCGCTGGCGGAGTTCGACACCACGGTGACGTTCTGCTTCACGCCCGAGCATCTGGGCATCGAGCCGCACCATACCAGCCCGCCACGCGACCCCCGCGCGTTCGCCGATTTCTGCGCGGCGATGGTGGAGCGTTACGCGCCCGCCGTGACGCTGGAGGCGGCGGCGGCCTAGCTGCGCCAGGGCGAGCTGATCACCATCAGCCTGGGCCCGCCGCGTTCCAGCAGCACGCCGCGCAGCTTCGCGCCGCGCCGCGAGTGGAGCAGCCGCTCCCACCAGTGCCGCAGCACCAGTTCCGGGATCAGGATCGCGACCGATCGACCCGGCGTGTCCGCGTCGATCCGGTCGATCAGCTCCAGCAGCGGCCCGGCGATGTCGCGGTACGGCGCCGCGATCTGGATCAGGCGCGGCGCCGGCTGGCCCCGCGCCTCGATCGGCCCGGCGATGTCGCGATCGAAGGCAGCGCGGCGCTCGGCGATGTTGCCCTCCTCCTCCGGGCCGCCGAGCGCCAGCAGGTGCACGGCGATCACGTTGCGGGACAGCGTCATCGCGAAACGCAGCGCCCGGTCGGTCATGCGCGTGCGTTCCTCGAACGCGACGAGCACCGTGGGCGGTTCGAACTCCTCGATGCTGAACGCCGCCCGCGTGCGCAGCCGATGCTCCAGCCGGTGGTAATAGCGATGCGTGAGGGCGAGCACGCCGATGATGACCGGCACCGCCAGCGCCACGATCCACGCGCCGTCCAGGAACTTCGCGGCGGTGATCACCGCCAGCGCCAGGACCGTCGTCCCCGCCCCCAGCGCGTTGAGCGCGAGCCGGCCGGCGTTGCGCCCCTCCACCTTTCGCCAGTGCGCGACCATGCCGAGCTGGCTGATCGTGAAGGTCAGGAACGCGCCGATCGCGAACAACGGGATTAGGCGATCGGTGATGCCGCCGAACGCGATCAGCAACGCCCCGGCGGTGACGCAGAGGAAGACGACCCCGACCGAGAAGACGAGGCGTCGGTCGGGCGTCGCGAACGGGCGCGGCAGATAGCCATCGAGCGCCACCAGCCGGCACAGGCGCGGAAAGCCGACGAAGCTGGTGTTCGCCGACAGCGCCAGTACCGCGAGCAGGCTCGCCATCGCGACGTAATAGACGACGCCGCGCCCCGCGACTGCGCCGACCAGCTGCGACAGCACGCTCTGATAGCCGGGCTGCGTCTGGTCCATCGCGCCCAGGCCATAGACCCGCGCGATGATCGCGATCCCCACGAGCAACAGCCCGAGGCCGGCGCAGATCACGGTCAGCGTCCAGTGCGCCTGCTTGATCACCGGCTCCTTGAACGCGCCCACGCCGTTCGACACGGCCTCCACCCCCGTCATCGCGGTGCAGCCCGCCGCGAAGGCGCGCATCAGCAGCCACAGGCTGACCGCCTGCGTGCCGTGCGCCAGCGCGGGCGGCGCCACGACCGGGTGTGGATGGCCGCCGCTCGTCGCGATCCGCACCAGCCCCCAGGCGAGCAGCGCCAGGAACGAGAACAGGAACGTGTAGGTCGGGAGCGCAAAGGCCAGCCCCGCCTCGCGCGTGCCGCGCAGATTCGCCAGCGCGACGACGGCGAGAATGCCGAGGCACAGCGTCAGCGTCCAGGGCTGCAACGCCGGCACCGACGAGGTCAGCGCGCCGACGCCGGCCGAGATGCCGACCGCGACGTTGAGCACATAGTCGATCAGCAACGCCGCCGCCGCGAGCAGCGCGGCGCCGGTGCCGAGATTCTCCTTGGCGACCGTGTAGGCGCCGCCGTTGGACGGATAGGCGACGATCGTCTGCCGGTATGACAGATAGAGGATGACGAGCAGCGCGACGATCGGCGCGATCACCCAGCCCATCCAGCTCAGGCTGGCGGCGCCCAGCGGGATCATGATCGTCAGCGCCGCTTCCGGCCCGTAGGACGAGGAGCCCAGCCCGTCCAAGCCCATCGCGGGGACGCCTGCGATCCAGCCGATCTTGTGTTCCCCGCTCTCGCGATTGGCGAGGCGACGCCCGAGCAGCAGGTCCATCATCATCGATGCCGAAACGCCTCCGTCACGACTTGGGTCCTGGACGCGCGCCGGCCGAACGGGCACGGGCTCGCGCGATGAACGAGTGGATGGACGCGGCGGTGCTGGTGGCGCCCGGCCGCATGGAACTGACGCGGGCGCCCCTGCCCCTCCCTGGCGTCGGCGAGGCGCGGATCAGGCTGGAGGGCACGGGCGTGTGCGCGTCCAACATCGAGCCGTTCGAGGGCCAGCCCTGGTCGACCTTCCCCGGCGAGCCGGGCGGCATGGGCCATGAGGGCTGGGGCGTGGTGGACGCGGTCGGCGACGGCGTGACGTTGGCGCCGGGCACGCGCGTCGCGTTCCTGGGCGGGCGCAGCTTCGCGGGATGGGAGGTCGTCGCGGCGGATCGGGTGGTGCCGCTGCCGGACGCGCTCACCGGCCAGCCCGTCCCGGGCGAACCGCTCGGCTGCGCGTTCAACATCTTCCGCCGCTGCGACATCCGGGCCGGCCAGTGGGTCGCGATCGTGGGGATCGGCTTCCTGGGCGCGGTGCTGACCCGGCTCGCGACGGACGCCGGCGCGCGGGTGATCGCGATCTCGCGCCGTGACGAGTCGCTCGATCTGGCACGGCGCTTCGGCGCGGCCGAGACGATCGCGATGCATGATCACGGCGCGATCATCGCTGAGGTCATGCGGCTGACCGACGGCGCCGGCTGCGCGCGCGTGATCGAGGCGGTGGGCAAGCAATGGCCGCTCGATCTCGCGGGCGAGCTGGTCGCGGAGGGCGGCCGGCTGGTGATCGCCGGCTATCATCAGGACGGGCCTCGCCAGGTCTCGATGCAGATGTGGAACTGGAAGGGCATCGACGTCGTCAACGCGCACGAACGCTCGCTGGCGGTGCAGATGCGCGGCCTGCGCGAGGCGGTGGTGGCGGCGGCGAGCGGGCGGATCGACCTCCGGTCACTGCTCACCCACCGCTATGCGCTGGCCGACGTCGCCGCGGCGATCGAGGCGACGCGCGACAAGCCGGCGGGGTTCGTCAAGGCGTGGATCGACCTTTCGTCGTCATGACCAAGCTCGGTTTTCTCGGCACCGGCTGGATCGGCCGTCACCGCATGGCCGCGATGCTCGCGACCGGCGCGGTCGAGGCGGTCGGCATCGCCGATCCATCGCCCGCGATGGCGGCGGAGGCGGTGAAGCTCGCGCCCGGCGCGGCGGTCGTGCCGGACCTCGCCGCGCTGCTCGCGCTGGGGCTCGACGGCGTCGTCATCGCCACCCCCTCCGCGCTCCATGCCGGCCAGTCGATCGCCGCGCTCGACGCCGGCGTCGCGGTGTTCTGCCAGAAGCCGCTTGGCCGCGACGCGGGGGAAGCGGCGGCGGTGGTGGACGCCGCGCGCCAAGCCGATCGGCTGCTGGGCGTCGATTTCTCCTACCGGCACACGGCGGGCATGCGGGCGATCGCGCCGCTGCTGCGCGCGGGCGCGCTGGGCGATCTGTTCGCGATCGACCTCACCTTCCACAACGCCTGGGGCCCGGACAAGCCGTGGTTTTATGACCGCGCGCTGGCGGGCGGCGGCTGCGTGATGGATTTGGGCGTGCACCTCGTCGACTTGGCGCTGTGGAGCCAGGGGTTCCCGGCGCTCGCCGGCCCGGTCGCGGCCGAGCTGCGCGCCGGCGGCCAGCCGCTGTCGCCCGGATCGGGCGAGGTCGAGGACTATGCCAGCGCGCAATTCCGGCTGGCCAATGGCGTGGTGGTGCGGCTGACCTGCTCGTGGCGGCTCCACGCCGGCCGCGAGGCGGTGATCGAGGCGGCGTTCTACGGCACCGGCGGCGGCGCGATGCTGCGCAACGTCGGGGGAAGCTTCTACGATTTCGAGGTCCTGCGCTTCGACGGCACGCGCGCCGAGACCCTGACGAGCGGCCCCGACGAATGGGGCGGCCGCGCCGCCGCCGACTGGGCCCGCCGCCTCGCGGCGGGCGAGCGCGAGGTCGGTGGAAAGATAGGCGTGGACGGTCG
>NZ_CAHJWX010000044.1 GCF_903643065.1 Sphingomonas bacterium
ACGCTGGCGCTGGTCGGCAAGGGCGTGACGTTCGACACCGGCGGCATCTCGATCAAGCCCGCCGCCGGCATGGAAGACATGAAATGGGACATGGGCGGCGCCGGCGCGGTGGCGGGCGCGATGCGCGCGATCGCCGGACGCAAGGCGAAGGCGAACGTGATCGGCGTCATGGGGCTGGTCGAGAACATGCCCGACGGCGCCGCGACGCGCCCGTCCGACGTGCTGGTCTCGCTCTCCGGCCAGACGATCGAGGTGCTCAACACCGACGCGGAAGGGCGGCTGGTGCTCGCCGACTGCGTCACCTGGGTGCAGCGTACGCACCAGCCGGCCGCGATCGTCGACCTGGCGACGCTCACCGGCGCGATGATCGTCAGCCTGGGCAACGAATATGGCGGGCTGTTCTCGAACGAGGAGGGGCTGGCGGGGCAGCTGCTCGCCGCCAGCCTGGCGAGTGGCGACAAGCTGTGGCGCTTCCCGCTCTCGCCCGTCTACGACAAGATGATCGACAGCCCGATCGCCGACATGAAGAACATCGGCGGGAAAGGTGCCGGCTCGATCACCGCCGCACAGTTCATCCAGCGGTTCGTCGAGGAGGGCGTGCACTGGGCGCATCTCGACGTCGCCGGCATGGTCTGGTCCGACAAGCCGGGCAACCACCACGACAAGGGCGCCACGGGCTATGGCGTGCGCTTGCTCGACCGCTTCGTACGAGACAATTGGGAGGGGTAGCCGCCCAGCCGTCATCGCCGCGAACGCGGGGATGACAGGGGGAGATGCGGAACCTACCCTCCGCTTCAATGCAGGTCGACTTCTACCACCTCACCATCCGCCCGCTCGAACAGGTGCTGCCCCGTATCTGCGAGCAAGTCCTGGGAAGCGGCAACCGCCTGTTGATCGTCGCCGCCCCCGACGATCTGCGCGCGAGCATCGACCGGCTGCTCTGGACCTACAGCGCCGAGGCCTTCCTCCCGCACGCGCAGGTCGGCGCCAGCATGGACGCGGATCAGCCGATCCTGCTCGCACCCGACGTCAATGCCGCCAACCGCGCGCGCCACGTGGCGCTGGCGGACGGCGAGTGGCGCGACGCGGCGCTCGACTTCGACCGTGCGTTCCACTTGTTCGACGAAGACCGCCTCGCTCCCGCCCGCCTGGCGTGGAAGGCGCTTGGCGGCCGTGACGGGGTGGAACGGCGCTACTGGAAGCAGAACGACGCAGGCCGGTGGGAACAAGCGGGGTAGTTGCCCTGGCGCTTGCCCGTCGCTAGGGGCCGCGCATCCCCGCCAGCATCAAGCACAGGAGCCTCGTGACCGCCATGGCCGCGAACCGGACGTTTTCGATCATCAAGCCCGACGCCACGCGCCGCAACATCACCGGCGCGGTCACCCGGATGCTGGAGGAGGCCGGCCTGCGCGTCGTCGCGTCCAAGCGGCTGCAGCTGACGACCGAGCAGGCGGAAGGCTTCTACGCCGTCCACCGCGAGCGGCCCTTCTTCGGCGACCTCATCAGCTTCATGACCTCGGGTCCGGTGGTGGTTCAGGTGCTCGACGGCGAGAATGCCGTGCAGCGCAACCGCGACATCATGGGCGCGACCAACCCCGCCAACGCCGCGCCCGGCACGATCCGCAAGGAGCTGGCGGAGTCGATCGAGGCCAACACCGTCCACGGTTCCGACAGCGACGAGAACGCGGCGACCGAGATCGCCTTCTTTTTCCGGCCGGACGAGATCGTCGGCTGATCACGCCGGACGGTGGCGGCGCGGGTGAGCCCCGGCCTGCTTAGGAAAGGCAGCCGTCGCGGGCCCGCTTGTCTCAGCCGCAGCGCACGTCGGTGATCTGGCGGCGGTGGTCGACCAGCAGGTTGATGCGGTCGGACCGAAACTCCTCCGTCATCATCTGGCCGGGATAGATCACGCGCACCCTGCTCGCGCCCGACAGTTTCTTCGCGCGCGTCGGCACGTGGCGGCGATAGTGTTCGCCGACCAGCGCCTCCGCCGGCCCGGCGGTGCATTCAGCCGCGTCGGCGGGCACCTGCGCCGCCAGCATCGCGAGCACCATCAGCATCATGCCGTCTCCTCCTCCACCCGATCGTCCTGCCGCGTCATCTTGAGCCTGCCGCCCACGACCGCGAAGCCAAGCCGTCCTTCCACCAGATCCACCGCGTCGCGGCCGAACTGGTCATAACGCCAGCCGGTCAGCATCGGCAGGCCGTCCCGCGTGCCCGCGGCTAGCGCTTCCAGCTCGTCCGACCGCGCCAGCAGCTTGGGCGCGACATCGATGTCCCGCGACCTGATCTTGAGCAACAGCTTGAGCAGATCCGCCACCAGCGCGCCGTCGCGGCCGAGTCCCGGCTTGCGATCGTCGCGCGGCGGCACTTCCTCGGCGTCCATCGGCGTCGCGCCCTCGACCGCCGCCATCAATCGCGCGCCGATCTCGTTGGTCGCCCAGCCGGGCGAGAGGCCGCGCACCTTGGCCAGGTCCGCCTGCCGGCGCGGCGGGTTGCCGGCGAGGTCGGCGATCGTCTCGTCCTTGGCGATCCGTCCGCGCGGCAGGTCCTTGCCCTGCGCCTCGCGCTCGCGCCACCGCGCAATCGCCTTGAGGCGGCCCAGCACCTCCGGTCGGCGGCTCGGCACCTTGACGCGGCGCCACGCCTCGTCGGGATCGTTGAGGTAGTTGCGGGGATCGGCGAGCCGCTCCATCTCCTGATCCAGCCAGGCGCCACGCCCGGTCTTGCGCAACCGCTCCAGCATCTTGGGGAAGATCGCCGCCAGATGCGTGACGTCGCCGATCGCATAGTCGATCTGTCGCGCGTCGAGCGGCCGGCGCGCCCAGTCGGTGAAGCGCGCGCCCTTGTCGATCGAGATACCGAGCCAGCTGTCGACCAGGTTGGAATAGCCGATCTGCTCGCCCTGCCCCAACGCCATCGCCGCGACCTGCGTGTCGAACAGCGGGTGCGGCGTCTTGCCGGTCAGGTTGTGGACGATCTCGATATCCTGCCCGCCGGCATGGAAGACCTTGAGCACGTCCTCGTTGGCCACCAGCAGGTCGAGCAACGGCTGGAGATCGATCCCGGGCGCGAGCGGGTCGATCGCCGCCGCCTCGTTCACGTCGGCGACCTGGATCAGGCACAGCTGCGGCCAGAAGGTCGACTCGCGCATGAACTCGGTATCGACGGTGATGAAGTCGGCCCGCGCGAGGCGGGCACACAGATTGGCGAGCGTGGCGGAGTCGGTGATCAGCGGCAGGACATGCATCGCCCCGCCATAGCGTGCGCGCGCGGGTTGACAAACGAAGAGGCGGAGGAGACGGCGCCTCTTCTTTTGGTCATCCCCGCGCAAGCGGGAACCTATCTCCCGACCGTCGCTCAAGGCTCAACCGGCAGGAGATGGGCCCCCGCCTGCGCGGGGTGACGGCTTTTCGCGACGAGACCGCCCATGCACGCCTATCGCACCCACAACTGTGCTCAGCTCACCGCCGACGAGGTTGATCACACCGTCCGCCTGTCCGGCTGGGTACATCGCAAGCGCGATCATGGCGGCGTGCTGTTCCTCGATCTGCGCGACCATCATGGCATCATGCAGATCGTCGCCGACAGTGACAGCCCGGCGCTGCCCGCGCTGGAGCAGCTGCGCGTCGAATCGGTGGTGACGATTGATGGCGTCGTGAAGCGCCGGTCGGAGGCGACGGTGAACCCGAACCTCGCGACCGGCGAGGTCGAGGTGTTCGCGAGCGCCGTCACCGTGCAATCGCCCGCGCAGGAGCTGCCGCTGCCCGTGTTCGGCGAGGCGGAATATCCGGAGGACATCCGGCTGCGATATCGGTTCCTCGACCTGCGCCGCGAGCGGCTGCACGCCAACATCATGCTGCGCGCCAACGTGATCGCCTCGATCCGGCGGCGCATGGTGGAAGGGGGCTTCACCGAGTTCCAAACGCCGATCCTCACCGCCTCTTCGCCGGAGGGCGCGCGCGACTATCTCGTCCCCAGCCGCGTCCATCCGGGCAAGTTCTACGCGCTCCCGCAGGCGCCGCAGATGTTCAAGCAGCTGCTGATGGTCGCCGGCTTCGACCGCTATTTCCAAATCGCGCCCTGTTTCCGCGACGAGGACGCGCGCGCCGATCGCTCGCCGGGCGAGTTCTACCAGCTCGATTTTGAGATGAGTTTTGTTACGCAGGAGGACGTGTTCGTAGCGATCGAGCCGGTGCTGCACGGCCTGTTCGAGGAGTTCGCGAATTGGCAGGGCAAGGGCCGCCAGGTCTCCGCGCTGCCGTTCCGCCGCATTCCGTACCGGGAGTCGATGCTGAAATACGGCAACGACAAGCCCGACCTGCGCAACCCGATCCTGATCTCGGATGTCAGCGAGCGGTTCGCCGGCTCGGGCTTCGGCCGGTTCGCGTCGATCGTCGAGGCGGGCGATGTCGTGCGCGCCATCCCCGCGCCGGACACCGCCGACCGCAGCCGCAAGTTCTTCGACGACATGAACGGCTGGGCCCAGGCCGAGGGCTTCGCCGGGCTCGGCTACGCGACGCGCAAGGGCGGCGAATGGGGCGGGCCGATCGCCAAGAACCATGGCGAGGCGAAGATGACCGCGATGGCCGACGCGCTCGGGCTCGGCCCCGACGACGGCCTGTTCTTCGCCGCCGGCCCGCAGGCGCAAGCGACCAGGCTCGCCGGGCTCGCGCGCACCCGCGTCGCCGAGCAGCTCGGGCTGATCGACCCCAAGCGCTTCGAGTTCTGCTGGATCGTCGATTTCCCGATGTTCGAATGGGACGAGGACAACAGGAAGGTCGATTTCAGCCACAACCCGTTCTCGATGCCGCAAGGCGAGCTGGCGGCGCTGGAGAGCAAGGACCCGCTCGACATCCTCGCCTATCAATACGACATCGTCTGCAACGGCGTGGAGCTGTCGTCCGGCGCGATCCGGAACCACCGGCCCGAGATCATGTACAAGGCGTTCGAGATCGCCGGCTACACGCGCGCGGACGTCGACCGCGACTTCGCCGGCATGATCAACGCGTTCAAGTTCGGCGCGCCCCCGCACGGTGGCTCCGCGCCCGGCATCGATCGCATGGTGATGCTGCTGGCGGACGAGCCCAACATCCGCGAGGTCATCACCTTCCCGATGACGCAGAAGGCGGAGGACCTGATGATGGGCGCCCCCGGCTTCGTCTCGCCGAAGCAACTCAAGGAATTGAACCTGCGCAGTACGGCGGAGACGAAGGACGCAGGCGCGATGGTGGCGAAGAGCGCGGGCTGACGCGGGACGGCGGGCATGCTCGACGACCAGCCCGCGCCGCCGACGCCGCTGGCGCGCAGCCTGGGCGTGGTCGGCGTCCTGTTCCTGACGCTGTCCGTCACCACGCCCGCCTCGTCGGTCTTCATCATCATCCCGGGCATGCTGCAAGAAGCCGGTACCGGCGCGGTCTGGGCGACGCTCGCCGCCGCTTCCGTCTGCGTCGCCACGGCGTACATCTATGCCGAGCTGGCGTCCGCGTGGCCGGTCGCGGGCGGCGAATATGTGATGGTGGCGCGCACCCTGGGGCCGCTTGCCGGGTTCGTGATGCTGGGCATCAACGTCTTCAACAACCTGATCTTCCTTCCCGTCGCGGGGCTCGGCATCCGCGAGGTGCTGGCGGGTGTGATCCCCGGCCTGCCGCAGGTCGCGACCGCGATCGTCGTGGTCGGCGCGTGCACGCTGGTGGGGGTGCTCAACATCCGCGTCAACGCGGTCGTCACCGGCGCCTTTCTGCTGCTGGAGATCGCGGTGCTCGCGTTCGTGTCGGCCTTGGGGCTGGTGCACGCCACCCATGCCCCGCTCGCATTCCTGACCGCGCCGGTGCTCGCCTCGGGCGCGCCGGTGACGCTGACCGGGATCGGCGTCGCCGCATCGATCGCGATCTTCGCGTTCAACGGCTATGGCGCCGCCATCTATTTCGGCGAGGAGATGCACGAGGCGCCCCGCCGGATCGCGCGCTCGATCATGCTGGCGCTGGTGTACATCCTGGCGCTCGAAGCCGTGCCGCTGCTGGCCGCGCTGGTCGGCGCGGTCGACCTGCCGACGCTGCTCGCCTCGGCCAACCCGTTCGGCGATCTGGTAGTCGCGCTGACCGGCGAGCGGGCGGGGCAGGCGGTGGCGCTGGGCGTCGCGCTGGCGATCGTCAACGCGATCATCGCCTGGGTGCTCGCCTGCGCGCGCTTCTTCTACGGCACCGCGCGCGACGGTTCGTGGGGCCGGCCGCTCGACCGCTGGATGGTCGCGATCCATCCGCGCTGGGGCTCGCCCTGGCTCGGCACGCTGCTGGTCGGCGGGGTCGGCATGGCGCTGTGCCTGCTGCCGCTCCGGCTGCTGGAGGTGTGGAGCGGCGCGGGGCTGATCGCCATCTATCTCGGCATCGCGCTCGCCGCCGTGGTCGCGCGGGGGCGGGGGCAGACCGGGCGGGGCGGCTATCGCATGCCGCTCTATCCGCTGGCGCCGGCGGTGACGATCGTCGCGCTGGGGCTGATCGGCTGGGCGACCTGGCTCGATCCGGACGAGGGCCGCCCGGCGCTGATCGCCACGGGCGCGCAGATCGCGCTGTCGGCAGCCTATTATTGGTGGGTGCTGCGGCCCAGGGGATGGACGGCGATCGTGCCCGATCCCTCGCCACGCTAGCGGCCACGCACGGCCACCGCATCGTCGCCACTCCGGAGTCGCCACCATGATCATCGTGCATCACCTCGAAAACTCCCGGTCGCAGCGCGTGCTGTGGATGCTGGAGGAGCTGGCGCTGCCGTACGAGGTCCGCCGCTATGAGCGGAACAAGCGGACGATGCTCGCCCCGCCCGAACTCAGGCGCGTCCACCCGCTCGGCAAGTCGCCGGTGATCGACGACGATGGCACGATCGTCGCGGAGACCGGCGCGATCGTCGAGTATCTGGTCGGCAAGGCCGATGGCCGGCTCGGGCCGCCCGCCGATCGCGACGGCGCGCTGCGCTACCGCTTCTGGCTTCATTATGCCGAGGGCTCGCTGATGCCGCCGCTGTTCGCCAAGCTGGTGCTCGGCCGCGTGCCGCTGTTCGGCAAGCTGGCGCAGCGCCGCATCCAGCCGATGATCGACGTGCACCTCGACTATGTCGAGGCGGAGCTGGCGGCGCGGCGGTGGTTCGCGGGAGAGAAGCTCAGCGCCGCCGACGTGATGATGAGCTTCCCGCTGGAAGCCGCCCGCTCGCGCGGCGGGCTGGGCGCGAGCCGCCCCGCCACGATCGCCTGGCTCGACCGGGTCCATGCCCGGCCGGCCTACCAGGCGGCACTCAAGGCAGGTGGGCCCTACGCCTATGCCTGAGGCTCCAGCAGCCCCGGCATCGGCCGCTCGAACCCGCCCTCCCACCGCGCGATCACCGCGTTCGCGACCGCGTTGCCGACGACGTTGGTCGCGGTCCGCCCCATGTCGAGGAAGTGATCGACCGCGAGGATCAACAGCAATCCCTCGCCCGGGATGTGGAACGCCGGCAGCACCGCCGCGATCACCACCAGGCTCGCGCGCGGCACCGAGGCGATGCCCTTGGACGAGATCATCAGAAACAGCAGCATCGCCACCTGCGTCCCCAGCGTCAGGTGGATGCCGTACGCCTGCGCGATGAACAGCGACGCGAAGGTGCAGTACATCATCGACCCGTCCAGATTGAACGAATAGCCCAGCGGCAGCACGAAGGACGCGATCCGGTTGGGGATGCCGAACCGCTCCAGCGCCTCCAGCATGCGCGGATAGGCGGCTTCCGACGAGGCGGTGGTGAAGGCGATCAGCAGCGGCTCGCGGATCACGCGCACCAGATCGATGATGCGCCGCCCGATGAACAGCGCCCCCGCGCCGAGCAGGATCGCCCAGAGCAGGAGGAGCGCCAGGTAGAACGAGCCCATGAAATAGGCGAGCTGCCCGATCACCGCCGGGCCCCGCTCCACCAGCGTCGCCGCCACCGCGCAGAACACCGCCAGCGGCGCCACCCGCATGACATAGTCGGTGACGCGCAGCATCACCGGCACCAGCGCCTCGACCGCGCGGACCAGCGGCCGCGCCGCCTCGCCGACGCCGGTGATCGCGACACCGACGAAGACGGAGAAGACGACGATCTGCAGCACCTCGTTCTGCGCCATCGCGTCGATCATCGAGGCGGGGAAGATGTGGGTCACGAACTTGGCCAGGCTGAACGCCTCGGTGCTCACCCCCGTGTCGGCGCCCGCCGGCGGGATCGGCAGGTTCACGCCGACGCCGGGATGGAGCAGGTTGACGAGCAGCAGCCCGAGCCCCAGCGACAGGAGGCTGGCGAGCAGGAACCAGCCGATCGCCCGCGCGCCGACCCGGCCCAGCGCCGCGCCATCCCCCATCTGCGCGATGCCCGAGACGAGCGTCCCGAAGACGAGCGGCGCGATGATCATCCGGATCAGCCGCAGGAAGACCGTGGTGCCGATCGAGAAATTGCCGGCGATGCCCTTGAGCCGCGCCGCCGCCGCCGCCGACCCGTCATCGATCGCGTGATTGATGGCGAGCCCGACGATCAGCCCGAGCAGGAGCCCGCCGACGATGAACCAGGTCAGCCGCTTCGCCATGCCCTACTCCCTTACCCGGTTCCAAGGGGATTGCGGCGGCCCGGTCAAGCACCGTAACGAGGGCGGGCGTGAGTGTCCCCGTCCTCATCAACGCGAGTGGCGGGACCGCGCGTCGCCTGGGTGAACGGTGCGGCCGCGAGGTGGCGGCGGCGTTCGCGGCGGCGGGGCTGGCGGTCGCGGTGCGGATGCTCCCGGGTGACGAGATCGCGGGCGC
>NZ_CAHJWX010000045.1 GCF_903643065.1 Sphingomonas bacterium
GCGGGGACGCCACCGGCGGCCGAGCCGGGCGACACGGTGTTCGCGCCGATCGCGGCGGCGGTGGCGGCGTGGCTGCGTCTTCACTGATTGTTTGCGCGGGCGCGGTAGGGAGGGAAAGAACGACGCCGATCGGCGTTAACCGCGCGAGGAGCCCCAACCTGATGCCGCTCACCGCCGATGCCGATCTGCGCGACCTGCTCGATGGCGCGCGGACGATCGCGATGGTGGGCGCGTCCGATCGGCCCGACCGGCCGTCGTTCCGGGTGATGCGGTTCCTGCAAGCCCATGGCTATCGCGTCATCCCGGTCAACCCGCAGATCACCGGCGAGCATCTGGGCGGCGAGTTCGTGTTCCGCGACCTGCACCAGCTGGGCATGCCCGTCGATATCGTCGACATCTTCCGCCGGCCGCTCGCGGCGGGCGATGCGGTGGACGAGGCGATCGCGATCGGCGCCAGGGCGGTGTGGCTGCAACTGGGCGTGGTGAACGAGGCGGCCGCCGCACGGGCGGAAGCGGCGGGGCTGGCCGTGGTGATGGACCGCTGCCCCGCGATCGAGATCCCCCGGCTGGGCGTGGCGCCGATCGCCTCGCCCGCGAGCGCGGCATAGCCTCGCGCCATGCTGCCGCTCCTCCTCCTCCTCGCCGACACGCCCGATCTGCTCGCGCGCGCGCATGACGTCGTGGCGCCGCCCCGTTGCGGCGTGGCGCCTGCGCCCGACCCCACGCCCGACGAGGTGACGGTGTGCGGCGCCCGGCGGGCCGATCGCTTCCGCGTGCCGTTCACGGTCGTCGACCCCGGCGACCCGGCGCACGAAGCGGTGATGGCGGAGCGCACGCGGCTGCTCCACCGGACCAGCCCGCTGTCGGACCTGTCGCTGTTCGAGGTCGGTGGCGGCATGGCCGGCGTCTCGATCACCGTCGGCGGGCGCGGCACCGGCCATGTCGCCGGCTGGCGCCCGCTCGCGCCGTAAGGGGACGGACATGATCAACCATTTCGACGCGGGAGACCTTGCATGCTGGTCCTGATGAGCCTGATCTCCGCCGACGCGGCGCTGCTGACGCCGCATAATCTGGCGCCGATCGTCGCCTGCGCGCATGACGAGTGCGGCGCGGCGCCGGCGCGACGCTCGCCCTATCGGCTGGCGCCCGCCAACGACACGCCGCCCGACCGGAAATGGGCGGCGCTGGCGATCACGGGGGCGGATTGCGACCGGATCGGCAAGCTGCCCTGCCTGTCGACGCCGCGCCACATCACCACCATCGCCTACTGATCGATGAGCCTGGCGCTCGCCCTCCTGCTCCAGGCCGCGCCCGTCACCAGCGCCAGCGCGGCGCCGCCGCCCGCCTTCTCGATCCTCGATCGTTCCTGTGCGTCCGCGCAGGGCCGCGACGTGGTGGTGTGCGGGCGCGCGGGCGATCCGTACCGCCTGCCGATGCCGGACGACGCGCCGCCGACGCCGGGCTATGTCAAGCCGGACAGTCGCGACCCGCGCGACAATCACGGCATGGCGGCGGCGTGCGCAACGCAGATCGGCGGCTGCCCGATCCTGACGGAGCCGCCGCTCGTCTACAAGGCGATCGGCGCGGGCATCCGCGCGATCGGCGACGCGCGCAAGACCCATCGCTGGGCCCGGGCTAAGGCGGCGGATGGCGACCGGCGCCAGGCGATCGATCTGGGGGAGGCGGCGCCGGCGGGGCGATGAGCTAGGCATCAGGCGGGAACGGGTTGTGGCATCGACGGCGGCCGAGCGACCGGAGTTGACGGTGCGGAGGCTGGCAGCCGAGAAGGGCAAGCCGGCAAGCCCCGTACAGTTTCGAATTAATCGTGTTTGCCGTCGAACAGGACCGGCCGGCGATAGGCTGATCCTCAAAGCGCCACGGCCTAACCAGAAGAGCCAGCTACAAGACGCAGGCCACCGCGATCCGGTCGGCTGCCCGGTGCAAGCCGATCAGCACGCTGGCGACGAACTGATCCGTCAGCGAGTGCGGGAAGGTCGTGCACACCAGCGAGCCGACGACATGGCCGCCATGGTGCACCGGCACCGCCAGCGCCGAGTTGAGATCCGCGCGGGTCGCGACCCGGATCGCATAGCCGCGCGAGCGCACGCCGGCGATGTCCGCCTCCAGGCTGGCGAGCGTCGGCACGTTGAGGACGACATCGGACGAGTCGCGAAACGCCTCCCCCTTGCGCCGCACCAGCGCGATCTCGTTGGCCGGGCAGCGCGAGAGGTAGGCGCGGCCGACCGCCGAGCTGAACACCCAGTGGCGCGTGCCGATGCTGGTCGGCTTGGCGGAATGCGCCGGGCTGTGCGGCATCCCGCAGGAGACGACGCGCATGAACGGCGGCTCCGCGATCGCGAACGAGACCGGCCATGCCAGCGTCCGCGTCGTCGCGACGACGATCGGATCGGCGGCATCGGCATAGCGGGGCGCCGCCGTCAGCCCGGCGCTCAATTCGCGCGTCTGGCTGGTCAGCCGGTACAGCCCCGCCTTACCCGGCGGGTTATGGACATAGCCGCTTTCCTGCAGCGTCGCGAGCAGGCGATGGACCGTCGTCTTGGCGAGCAGGCTGGCCTGCGCCAGTTCGTGGAGCGTCCACGTCTCGCGCAGGTTCATCACCCTGATGAGATCAAGCGCGCGCTGGACGGCGCGCACCGTCTCGGGTTCTCCCGACCCCCTCGCCGCCCGCTCCCGGCTTGCGTCGGCCGACACCGTGTCCATCGGCGAGACCTTAGCGCCCAACACGGCCAGGTGCCTAGAACTTCAGGCCGGCGCTGACTCCATAGGTCCGCGGCGCGAAGCCGTAGATAGTCGGATAGCCCTGGCCCTGCGTGCTCGTCCGCTCGATCACGATCTTGTCGAGGAGGTTGCGCCCGAACAGGGTCGCGCTGAAATGCCCGTCGGGCGAGGTCCAGCGCAGCGAGGTGTTCAGCAGCACATAGGCCGGCTGCCGCAGGACGTTGTCCGGCTCGAACCGGTAATCACCATTGTAGCTGGCAGTGACGTTGGCGTGTACGCGGCCCGAGGCGATCGGCGTGTCGTAATCAAGCGCGACGTTGCCGGTCAGCTTCTGCGCCAGCGGCAGCCGCTTGCCCGCCGCGTCGCCCGCGCCGATGATCGCGCCGCCGGTCGGCCGTTGCGTCCCGAACTGGGCGTTGGGGAAGGAGGTGAACTCGGCGTGGAGCGCTTCCAGCCCCCCGGTCAGCTTCAGCTCGCGCGTCAGCCGCGCCTCCAGGTCGACATCGAGCCCGTACAGCTCCGCCTTGGCGCCGTTGAAGACGGTCTGCTGGTTGTTGATGACCTGCGTCACCTGCAGATTGGTATAGTCGTAATAAAAGCCGGCGAAGTTCAGGCGAGCCTTGCGATCGAACAGCTCGGTCTTGAGACCCGCCTCATAGGCCCTGAGCGTCTCCGGCGCATAGGGTGGGGTGGCGGGCGCGAGGATATTGTAGCCGCCGCTCTTGAAGCCGGTGTTGAACGACACGTAGCCGAGCACGGTATCGGAGAATTCGTGATCGAGCGCGGCGCGGAAGGTGGGCTTCTCGATCGACACATGCCGCGCGATGTCGGTATTGATCTGCGTGCCATTGCGCAGCGTCAGCTGCGTGCGGCCGGCAAGGTCGCGCGTCTCGAAGGTGTAGCGCACGCCGCCGGTCAGCTTGAAGCTGGGGACGAACTCCCATGTCGCCTGCGCGAACGGCGCCACCGACTCGGTCGTCTCGACGCCATAGGCGGTGTTGTTGACCGCGGACGTCGGCGCCGGCGCCAGCGGGCCGGAGATCAGCCGGGTGATCGGCTCGTTGCTGTTGAGGTTATGAAAATAGAAGCCGCCGAGCACCCAGGTGAAACGGCTCTTCGCGGTCGAGATGAGCTGCAGCTCCTCCGTATAGTCCTCGTTCCGGTTCTTGGGCGAGAACACGCCGAACACCGTTGGCGAGATCTGGCCGTTGTCGAACTGGTAGGTGCCGTTGCCGCGGCGATAGGAGCTGATCGACAACAGCTTCGCGAAGCTCAACTCCCGATCGATCGTCACGCTGGCGCCGCCGCCCTTGAAGCCGACCCGGCCGTCGAGCCCACCGCACGAATCATATTTGCTGCGCAGCACGCACAACCCCGGATAGGACAGTCGCGTCCCCGGATAGGGCTGGAACGCCTCGGCATATTGCTCGCGGTTGGTATAGTCGCCGATCAACGTGATCGCGGTCCTGGCGTCGGGTTCGAACAACAGCTTGCCGCGCACGCCGGCATTGTGCAGCACCTTGCCCGTCGGGTTGCCGGTCGAGCGGTCGCGGCCCCAGCCTTCGCCCTGCGTCGTGACCTGCGCGCTCAGGCTGGCCGCCAGCGTGTCGGTGAGCCCGCCGCTCAGGTACAGATTGCCGATGAAGGTCGAGTAATTGTCGATCGAGGCGGTGGCCTCGCCCGTGAACTCGTGGGTCGGCTTGCGGGTGGTGACCTGGAACACGCCGGCGGTCGCGTTGCGCCCGAACAACGTGCCCTGCGGGCCCTTGAGGACGGCGATCTGATCGATGTCGAGCAGATCGCGCAGCCCTTCGCGCTGCTGCGGGTAGTAGACGCCGTCGATATAAAGCGCGACCGGGTTCTCGACGACGCTGCTCGACGTGCTGATGCCGCGGATCGAGGGCTGGAACGAGCCCTGCGTTACCTTGACGTTGACGCCCGGCGCGAAGGTCGCGATCTGCGTGATGGACGTGATGCCCGCATTGGCGAGTTGCAGCCCGCTCGTGGCGGAGACCGCGATCGGCACCCGCTGAAGGTTCTCCGCCCGCTTCTGCGCGGTCACCACGATCTCCGCCAGCGCACCGGTGTCGGCGCCGTCGCTCGGCGCCGGGACGGCCGTCGCGGGAGCGGCCTGCGCGGCGGGATCGGTGCTGCCGTTCGCCACGCCCTCGCTGGCGACGGGCGGCTGCGCGCTGGGCGCGGTCTGCTGGCTCGCGGCACCGTCAGGGGTCGTGGCAGTTGAGGGCGAAGACGCCTGTGCCCACACGGAAGTCGTCGTCATCAGGCCGACAATGGCAAGGCCGACGCGCGACGTGGCTTTAAGCATAGCATCCTCCCCCGCGCGGCGATCGGACTTTCCGTCGCCGTCGCTTGACTGCGCGGGATCGCTCGGTAACGGCGGACATGGGTCGCCGGCCGAAGCAATCCTTCTGTTGGGATCAGGTTATGATCGCGATCCGGCGCCGGTAAACGCGCAATCCGCTTCAATCCGACAGGCGGAATGTGATCGGTGGGTGATTGCGGACCATCATCGCTTTCGCTTTGGTCGAACAGGTCGGATTGGAAGTGCCGGACGGGGAAGAAGAATGACCAGCGAATTGCGCGCCTATGACTGGAACGAGCTGGAGCGCGAGGTCGTGCGCCGTGGCGTCACGCGCGTCGGCTTTCGCGGCGAGAACGTGATCTGCGTGATGAACTGGCTGGAACCGGGCATGGAGACGCGCCCGCACAGCCACAGCTTCGAGCAGCTCGTGCTGATCCTGCAGGGGCGTGTCAGGATCCATTGCGATGATCGATCGGTCGATCTGGGGCCGGGCGGCATGCTGCGCATCCCGCCCGAGGTCGAACATTATGCCGAGCCGCTGGGTGAGGAGACGGTGCTCAACCTCGACGTGTTCTCGCCTTTCCGCGTCGATTACGCGCATCTGACCGACTATCAGCAGGGATTTGACGTGCTCGCGGGCATACCCGCCTGACCAGGCGACGAGACGACGCGATCGTCCGCGAGGGGAACCGAAGCCGATGTCCGATGCCATCCCGCCCGTGACTCTTGCCGATCGCCCCGTCGGGACGCCCCGGCTGGTGATCCCCGCGCTGGCGACCTTCTACGCCGCCGCCGAGCCGCTCGGCTATCTGCTGCTGCGCGTGGGGCTGGGCGCGATCCTGCTGACGCACGGCGCGCCCAAGCTGCTGGGCACCGCGCACGGCGTGATGGCCGACCCCTATGCAAAGACCGCCGAGCTGGTGCGCGCCAAGCTCGCGCTGCCGCTGCCGTTCGTGTTCGCCGATCTGGTGACCGGGCTGGAGACCATCGGCGCCGCCTGCCTGACGCTTGGCCTGTTCACGCGCCTGGTCGCGCCGATGATCGCGGTCGAGATGGCGCTGATCTGCATCGTCTTCTGGCCGACCTGGGTGTGGCTCGATCGGGGGATGGAGTACGCCTTCCTGATGGGCTTGGTGGCGCTCTACATGGCGCTGCGCGGCGGCGGGCGGTATTCGGTCGATCGCCTGATTGGGCGGGAGCTGTAGCCCTCGACGTCAGGCGATCGACGCATCGGCGGCCTCCATGCGCGCGGTCGCGGCCGCGTCGGCCTTGATGTCGTCGACGCCGGCGATCCGGGGCCGTCCCTTCGCCAGCGCCCGGTAGAACTCGCCCTTGGAGACCGGCGCGGTCTCGGCGATCATCGTCCATCGGTCGCCGCCGTCGCGGCTCTCGAACACCTGGCCGTCGGTGTCGGCGGCGAACAGGTCGAACCCGCCGGGGCGGGTGCCGATCGACAGCGCGCTGAACAGGGCGCGCTGTCCGTCGGGAAGGCCGCCCAGCAACCGCTCCCACGTCCGGCCGCGATCCGTGCTGCGCGCGATCTTCCCCTGCGCGCGCCGCTTGCGATACCAGGTCGGCGGCCAGCCGGTGCCGACCGCCATGAACAGCAGGTCCGGGCGGTCGGGATGCTGGACCAGCCCGTCGGGATATTCCATCTCGGTCAGCGACGGATCGCGCGTCCACCGACCGCCACCATCCTGCGTCCGCACCAGCCCGACCAGCCCGACCGCCGCGATCATCCCTTCGCGGTCCCTCGGATCGACCAGTAGCCGGTGGATGTCGCACTCGACCGGATTCGGATCGACCTTGAGATCCCGGAACGAGCGCCCGGCATCGTCCGACACGAGCAGCGCACCCACCTCGATCCCCACGAACAGCCGGTCGCGATCGATCACGATGTCCTTGACATGGCCAAGCCGCGGGGGCGGCGGGAAGAACCAGTGCGGGAAGCTCTCGACCTCGCGCAGCGCCGGCAGCTCGGTCCAGCTCACTCCGTCGTCGCGACTGATCATGAGGTGCGCGGGCATCGATCCCACCAACGCGACCTGCTCGCCGCCGATCACGCCCCCGCGCGCCGCCCAGAGGTCGAATTGCGGCAGGCCCTTGTTCGACCAGTCCCAGGTCATGCCGCCATCGGTGCTGCGCCCGACGCCCAGGCCGTGGGTGGCGGCGATCAGGGTGCCGGACGGCAGCTGCGCCACCGCGCTGACCGCCGCGCCCTCCAGCGCCCGCCCCGCCTCGCGCCAGCCTTTCGCCTCGCGTTCCAGCACGAAGATGCCGTCGACGGTGCCGACGACCAGCCGGTCGGTCGCGGCGTCGCGGAAGATGCTGGCACCGGCGTTGGAGAGCAGGGTCGGCGACGGCATGGTGGCAGGCTCCGGTCGGATGGGGTGAAGGGCGGCGGTGTTCATCCGGTCTGCGCCGCTCGGGTGTCGGTCAGCAGGTCGTCCAGTCCAGGAGCGACCGTGGTCGTGCCCTCGATGCCCTGCTGCTCGATCAGCGTGCGCGCCACCGCCTCGGTCGCGCGGCGCAGCGTCAGGTGCCGGCGGAGCAGCATCCGCACGCCGTGGCGCGCGAGCAGGGACGGGTCGTCCAGCGCCGGTCCCACGCCCGCCAGGATCAGCGGCGCGCGACATTCGCCCGCGATCTCCTCTAGTTGCTCCAGCGTCGTCAGGCCGATCACGAACAGCGCGTCGGCGCCCTCCGCCTGATAGGCGCGGACGCGCGACAGGGCTTCCCCGAAGCCGGCGATCTCGGCCGCGCTGGTGCGGCCCACGATCGCCAGGCCCGGATCATGCCGCGCGTCGAGCGCCGCGCGCAGCTTCGCCCGGCCCTCCGCGATCGATACCAGCGCCGCCTTGCCGGCCGAGCCGAACGGCGGCGGCAACAGCGTGTCCTCGATTGTGATCGCCGCGACGCCGGCCGCCTCCAGCTCCTCGATCGTGCGGCGGACATTGGGCACGCCGCCGAACCCGTGGTCCGCGTCCACCACCAGGGGCAGCGCGGCGACCCTGGTGATTCGCGCGCAGAGCCCCGCAAGCTCGGTCAAGGTCAGCGTCAGATTGTCCGGGGCGGCCAGCATCGCGTGACTCGCGAGCGATCCCGGCAGCATCGCGGCTGCGAACCCGAGGCGATCGGCGACCCGGGCGGACAGCGGGTCGAAGACGGCAGCCGGAACGACGCAGACGTCGCCAGCCAACAGCCGCTGGAAGCGCGCTCGGGATGGCGACGTCGCGCTCACGTCCGCGCCTCGCGCACCGCCGCCGACGCGGCGGTCGCCAGCAGGCCCTGATCCGACGACAGCACGAACATCGACGCGCCCAGATCCTGCGCCGGCGCGATCTCGCCGGGCCTGCTCACGAACAGGCATGCCGGCTTCCCGGCGCGAACCGCGGCCGCCATGGCGCGCTCGGTCGCTTCCCTGGTCCGCTCGCCTCCCTGCGCCCGATCCCCGAGCGATACCATCAGGTCGGCGCGGCCGATGAACACCGCGTCGAGTCCCTCCACCGCCAGGATCTCGTCGATCGCCGCCACCGCCGGCAGGTCCTCGATCATCGCGATCACCAGCGTCGCGGCGTCGGCGGCATCGACATGTTCCCACATGCCGCGCCGCCCATAGTCGCCGGCGCGCGGCGAGGTGGAGAAGCCCCGGCCGCCCCGGTAGCGACACGCGGCGACCACCTCGCGCGCCGCGGCGGCGCTGCCGATATGCGGGAC
>NZ_CAHJWX010000046.1 GCF_903643065.1 Sphingomonas bacterium
TGTGCCTTATTTGCAGCGCCTAACTTATCCTTAGCAGACGCGATATGCTTGCTGACTGTCGAAGTCGAAATCTCCAAGATCTCTGCAATGTCTGCTTCGGTCTTGCCATCACTCGACCACAGCAGGCATTCGTGCTCTCGCACCGAGACGCCGGCTGCCGCGTGATCGACAGAGGCGTGCAGCTGCAGAAAGCGCCCGATGGCGCAGGTGGCGGCGAACGACAGTTTTCCCGCGTCCTCAGGGTCCAACGCCGCCCTGTCGCCGCCGAAGGATACGGCCGCGATTCGCTCGTCGAGTGTGATGACCGGCACGACGAAGCCGCCGGTCAGCCCGAATTCCGCAGCTTCGCCGCCGACAAGTTTGCGATCGGCCTGACTGGGGCAGGATGCATAGCTGTCGGCCCAGCTGAAGGGCTGAGGATCGGCTTGGAGCCGGTGGAAGATCGGATCCTTAAACAGATAGCCGCGGTCGTTGTAGCGGCCGGCCCAGTCTGCGGGCACGTGCTGGACGAGGACGAGCGGAGCGATCTCCTTTCTCGGCGTCCGAGCGCGAGGCACGAGGCCACCGAACACCGACGAGAAGCCGAACGCCTCGGCGAGGCAGACGAGCCGCCGGCCGAGCTCGGTGGGCGTCTGGGCGGCGGAGATTGCGTTGACGAAGGCTAACGACCGGGCAACCTTCAAACGATCGTCCTTTGGGGCAGGGGGTGCGGAGGCGGGAGGAGAGGTTGTCGCGCAGAAAGCCGAAAAGCCAATCAGAACGATGACCCTATGTTGTCGGTGCAAGGTAGAGATGTCACTGCTTCTGCCCGTTAGAGATGTCACTGCGGACGGGGCAGGGCGGGTAGATTGCCTGACGGCGCTCGTCCTGCCTGGCTCGAGCAGCGCGGCGAAGCTGGTCAGGGTTGCGCAGCCGCGCTGCAGTCTTGCCGATCATCCAACCTTGAACAGGCTGTTGCCCTGCCCCCGGCGTCGTGGCGCTTTGTTGGACCGCGTCACCGCGACCTGAGCCTGCCGCTCGGCGATGAAACTCAGCACGGCCCCGAGCCGCTTGTTGTCGACCACCGACGCCGGATCGACCCGCTGCTGCCGATCAAACACCCGGTACGGCAGATCCAGCCCCTTGTGCCGGATCGCGAGGCGGCCATCGGGGTAGTCGAAGACGGTGACGCGCTTGCGGGCGAGGGGCCGCGTGATCTCGTTGGGCTCGAGGATGAACAGCACCTGGTCGTATTGCAGCGTGAGGCTGTTCGAGACGGTCCGCTCCTCCTTCCAGGCGAAAGCATCGTCAAGGTGATCGTCCGGCCGCAGCGGCCGATGCACGTCCTTGTCGCTTTGGGGCGGTTTGGCGAAGCGCCGATTGTAATCGTCCATGAACGCCGGCAGGAAGGCGTTGCCGGCCTCGATCGTCGCGATACCCGCCAGCCGCATCTCCTTGACCAAGCGGTCCTGCAAGGTGCCGTTGGCGCGCTCGACGCGGCCTTTGGCCTGCGGACCGTTGGCGCAGATAATATCGATGTTGAGCTGATCCAGCGCCCGGCCGAACTGGGTCATGCCGTCACCACCCACGGCATCCTTCCGGTTAACCCGAAACACCCCATGCTTGTCACTGTAGAAGGCAACCGGCTTGCCGTACCGCTGAAGATAAGCGCGAGAGGCCTCAAAGTAATCGAACGTCGACTCGCTGTGCACAAAGCGCAGATGCATCAGGCGGCTCGTTGCGTCATCGATGAACACGAGCAACGTACACTGCGGACCACGATCCTCGAACCACCAATGCTCCGAGCCGTCGATCTGCACGAGTTCGCCCACGCAGTCACGCCGATAGCGCGGCTGATACACCGGCTTGAGCCGCTGCCGGCGGTCGGCCCACAGGCCCTCCGCCAGCATCCACTGCCGAAGCGTCTCGACACCCAGCGTGATGCCATGCCGCTCCGCGAGCTTCTCGCACGCCAGTGTCGGTCCGAAATCGGCGTAGTTAGCTCGGACCAGCGCGATCGCTTCGGTTCGGAAGGCCGGCGGATACCGGCGATTGCTCGGCTTGCCACGCCGCGACGACACGAACGCCGACACCCCGCGGGTCCGATAGGCGATCGCCAGCCGGAACACATGACGGCGCGAGACGCCCATCAACCGCGCCGCGTCGGCCGCCGTGATCCGGTCGTTCGCCAGGTCGCGTATCACATGCAAGCGGTCAATCTCCGGCCGGGTCATTGCGATCACCGTCATGGGCACAGAACTCCTCGAACCAATCGGGCGAGGAGAGTGACACATCTAACGGGGAGAATAGTGACATGTCTATCGGGCATCTACATATGTGATTCGCATAATCAACATTATGGAACTTAGCATCATGTCAAGCGACTCGGCGTGGTTCTTCGAGCGTCAGTTGTGCGATGTAGCCAGAGCGGCTTTCGCCGGCCGCCCGCGCCAACGCGTCAAGGCGCTTCAAGACGCGCCGCGGTAGCGTGATATTTACACGCTCGATCGTGTCATCAAGCAGCCCTGGATCGATACTAACGACCGCCAAGGTCCAGCCGGCATAGGCGGCGTCTGCCTCGATGGCATCGAGCCTCGACGGGACGGGAATGGCGTCGCCGGCATCGAGGGCGGCGTCGATCCAAGCGGCGACGGCCTCCTCAACACCCATCATCGCCTCTTCAAGGGTTTCGCCTGCGGAAAAGCAACCGGGCAAATCGGGGACAACGACCCCGAAGGCCGTACCTTCGGTTCCCCGCTCAATGGCAATGGGGTATCGCACTGTCATCTGTCCTTGATGTCCGCTTGTTTGCAGATTGCTGCGATCAGGCCGCCGCCAAGCTCCTTCCTCGGATGCGGAACCACAATGGGGTTCGACCGGCCTGAATGCCTGCACACGTGATGCGAGCCGCGAACTCGGTCCAGAACCCACCCACCTGTTAGCAAAATACGGATCAGCTCCTTGCTTTGCACCGTGTGTATAATACGCACTGGAACCTGCGGGATGTCAATGAAGCTGTCTGGCACTCGATACTGATCACTCTCATGGCCTGATCTGGCCATTAGCTGCCTGTCGGTTTGGGTGCAATCAGTGCGGAGCAGCCGACGGATTTTGCCCGCCTCCGCTTCCGGATCGATGCGTCCCGAGACGGCGCGCTCGTATGCCGGCCATGGCCTCGCCCGCCATTTCCTCAAGATCCTCTCGGCTTCCGCCGTCCCGAGCCTGGACGGACAAGCCCTGCAACACGACGCAGAGATAGCCGGCGAGCGCCTCTGCCTTCGGCGGGTCGAGCCAGCGCGACAGCGCTTCGGCAACCGCATCGCGTACGGCGCGGCGTCGTGCCGCCAGGTCGCGCGCCAGTCCTCCGTGCTCGACCGCGCACTCGAGCAGGCCGGTCGACACCATGCATCCGCGCTCGAGGCCCGGGTCGACGATCCCATCGACCGCAGCGCGGAGAAGCCCTTGCACAGCCATGTCGAGGCTTTCTGCCTGACCGAGGCCGACCAGGGCGCCCGGCAGGGTCGCATAGCGATCGAGGGCTTCACGGTAGAGGCCTGCCTTGCTCCCGAAGGCCGCGTAGAGGCTCGGCGGCGCAACGCCGATGGCGTCCGTCAGATCGCTGATCGACACGCCCTCGTAGCCGTGGCGCCAGAACAGCGTCATCGCGGTCTCGACCGCGCTGTCACGGTCGAACGTGCGCGGGCCGCCGCGCCGCTTGATGATCGGCTTATTCATAGCGAACACTAAAGACCACTTGACGGCCGGCCGCAAGCGTCTAGTCTGTATCGAACGCTACAGATTGAAGGATCGGCATGCCCCGTTCACTTACCGGCGAGCGCTTCAGCGTCGCTACTCTCGACGGGCTCGAACTCGCGGCCGAGCATCACGGCGACAGAGCCGGACCCGAGATCCTCCTGGTCCACGGGCTTGGCCAGAGCCGGCTCAGCTGGTCGCGGCAGACGCAAGGAGTCCTGGCCGAGACCTGCCACCTCGTCACCTACGACCTGCGCGGCCATGGCGACTCGTCCAAGCCGGCGAGCGTCGATGCCTACGCCGATCCCGCACTCTGGGCCGCGGATCTGGCGGCCGTGATCGAGGCCGCGGGCCTGCGCCGGCCGACCCTGGTGGGCTGGTCGCTCGGGGCTCTCGTGACCGGGCACTACCTCACCCGCTATGGCCACGGACACCTGGCCGGGGTCAACCTGGTCGGCGCCGTCACCCAGCTCGCTTTCGAGCTTCTCGGCCCGTCGGCGCTCGCCCATGCGGAGCCTCTGGCCTCGCCGGATCTCGCGACGCGCAGCGACGCCATTGCGAGCTTCCTGGCGTCCTGCTTCTCGACCTTGCCGCCCGAGGGCGACTTTCGCCGCATGCTCGTCTTCAACGGCATGGTGCCACGCGAAGTGCAGCAGGGTGTGGTCCGCATCGGACACGAGGGTCTGGATGCGGCCTGGGCTGCCGTGCCCCGCCTGCTCGCGACCTGGGGCGACGAGGACCAGCACGTGCGCCGCGAGATGTCGAGCCGTATCCTCGAGATGAACCCCGACGCTCGCCTGTCGGTCTACAGAGGCGCCGCCCACGCACCCTTCTATGAGTGCCCGGAGCGCTTCAACCGCGAACTCGCCGCTTTCGCAGCCGCCTGAGCGGAGCATCCCATGTCGCTCGTCGAAATCGCGGCCGCGCTGCTTGTCGCTCTGCTGTGGGGCGTGCAGTTTGTCACCAGCAAGGTCGGCATTGCGGCCATCCCGCCGCTCCTGTTCGTCGCGCTCCGCTTTGCGGCGGTCGCCGTTCTCCTCCTGCCCTTCGCGGGCCGTCCGTCGCGTCGCGAGGTTGGGGTGGCCGCACTCGTTTCCGTCTTCTTCGGCGGCCTCGGCTTCGGCCTATTCTTTGCCGGACTGCGGCTCAGTCCCGCGGGCTTGTCGGCCGTGGTGGCCCAGCTCATGACGCCGTTCACCGTGCTGCTGGCGTGGCCGATCATCGGCGAGCGCCCAACCACCCGCGTCGTCGTCGGCCTCGGGGTGGCCTTCGCCGGCGTCGCCCTGGCCCTCGCGAGCACCGGCAGCGTCGCGTCCTCGGTAGGTATTCTGCTCGTCGCCGGGGCGGCGGCTGCACAGGGCCTCGGCAACGTGTTGGTAAAACGGCTCGGTCCCCTGCCACCGTTTCGCCTGATGGCATGGCTGTCGCTCTTCGCGGCGCCGCAACTCGGCCTCGCCTCGGCGGTGCTGGAGCACGGCCAGGGCGCTGCACTGGCGACCGCTGGTCCGCTTGCCTGGCTCTCCCTGGCCTATGCCGTGCTGTTCGGCGCCGTTGCGGGTTTTGCGCTGTGGTTCTGGCTGGTGGCGCGTCTCTCGCTCGCCCGCATCGCACCTTTTGCCCTGCTGCAAACGGTTTTCGCCATCGTAGCCGGCGTCGTGGTCCTGCACGAGCCGATCACCCTGCCGCTCGTCGCAGGCGCCCTGGTCTGCGTGGCGGGCGTCGCGTTGACTCAGCTGCGCACAGCCAGCGTGCCGCGGCCTGCCGCCCTTTGTTCCGACCTGAGCGAGAGACCGGTCTGATGCCACTATCGTCCCAAATGGCCGCTCCGCCTTTCTTCCCCAAATTTCGTCGCCTCGAAGCCGAGGCGCGTGGCGTGAGCTTCGCGGGGGTGGTGGGCGGAGAGGGAGCGCCCGTGCTCCTGCTGCACGGCTACCCTCAGACGCATGTCGCATGGCGGCGGATGGCGCCGGCTCTCGCAAAGCACCACGCCCTCGTCGTCCCCGACCTTCCCGGCTACGGGGCAAGCCGGCCGCAGGCGATGACGCCGCGTTGGACCAAACGCCGTGTCGGCAAAGCTCTGGTCGAACTGATGGCCAGTCTCGGACACGATCGCTTCGCCGTCGTCGGTCACGACCGCGGTGCACGGGTCGCCTACCGCATGGCCCTCGACCAACCGGACAGGGTCACGGCCCTAGCCTGCCTGGCGGTGGTGCCGACCCTGGACGCGATGGCGGCGGTCGACCACCACTTTGCGACACGGGCCTCCCACTGGTTCTTTCTCGCCCAGGCGGCGGACCTGCCCGAGCGGCTGCTCGCGGCCGACCCGGACGCCTTCCTCGACCGCGCGCTCACCACGATGACGGGAGGCCGCGACGTGATCGAGCCGGACGCCCGCGAAGCCTACCGCGCGGCCTTCCGCGACCCCGCCGTGCGCCACGCGATCTGCGAGGACTACCGTGCCGCGCTCGACGAGGACCTCGCGCACGATACCGCCGATCGCGCCAGGGGACGTAGGCTGTCCTGCCCGTTGCTCGTGCTGTGGCCCGGCGCGGACGCGGGATCGGGCCGGGTGACGCCGGTCGAGACCTGGCGCCAATGGGCCGATGACGTCAGTGGCGCCGCGACCGCCGGCGGGCACCTGCTGCCCGAAGACGCGCCCGACGAGATATTGGCCCAGCTCGGCCCATTCCTCGCCAGGTCTCCTCAGTCTCGCGCTCTCAGCCGCTTGGTAAGATAATCTCTGGCGCAGGCAGCCTGCCCAACGGACGTCCGCTTTCGCCTTATGTTTCCGTCGACGGGAACGGCGGGACTGGGCGCGGAGCAGCCGATGAGAGCCGGGCTTGCCGGTCAACGTTCGTCATCTCCGAAAGCCTGCTGCAGTTCACGAAGAGTACTGGCGGCGAGCCGAACGCCAGTCTCCTGCAGTCCCGAGGTGACATCAGCCATCGTCTCGAACTCATCCGTCTGCGCGGACGCGGATGCCTCCAGCACGTTTCGAACGTTGCAGCTGTCTCCCGAAGGGACCGGAGGTGCGGCACCGAGGGTGAGGGCTTTGCGCGGCTTGGCCTGACTGGCTTTGGCCTTCGGGACGACGATCGGAACGCGGTCGGCTGGAATATGTGGCTTCGTTTTTCGCTTCGACGCTGGGCGACTGGCCTCGGTAGGCGGTTTCCGAGTGCTTTTGCTCTCCGCCACCTTCATTTGAGCCACCTCGGCCACCGAGTCTGCCGCTTCTGCTGTCCGAGAAGCTTGCGCGAGCACCCCGCCGAGCGTTTCGTCCTGCCACTCTCTGAGGATCGGCGGCGTAAGCAGATTTCCTTTCGTCTCTTCAAACAACCGCCGATAAGGCTGATCCTTGTAGTGCCGGATCTTCGTGAGCTCGAATGACCGCGAGTTCTTGACCATCAGGATCGCGACGCGCGCTGACATCTCCCGCAGCTCGAGCGGGCTGCGTAGCCGTCGCGGCGTGTAGTGCGGCGCCCAGGCCCGCGGCGCGAAGATCCCCTGCCCCGGCCGCGCCACCGGCGTCTTGTAGACCTGTGTCGTCTCGCCCAGCATCTCCGACACGAATTCTGACGTGTCGAGATCGTTGATCTGGATGAACAGCTTGATTTGCGAGCCCGACACCGTCGTGATCCGCGTGTTCTTGCCATAGAGCTCGTCGAGCTGGGCGATATCCTGCATGACGATCGCCATGCGAAACCCGTAGCCGGCGCTGATCGTGATCTTGGAGATCAGCGAGTCCATCCGGCCGACGTGATAGAACTCGTCGAGCATCAGCAGGACCTGATGCGGCTCGTCGGGCCCCGGGATCCGGACCATCATGAGGTCGTGGATCTGCTGGAATAGGATGCGGATCAGTGGGCGAAAGATGGCAAGCTCGGCGATCGTGCATCCGATGAAGATCGTCATGGGCTGACGACGGAGCTCGCGGATGTCGAAGTCGGAGGTCTCGGTGGCGGCGGCGATCAGGCCGTTGTTCCAGAGCGACATGGCCATGTTGACGTTGAACACGGCCGAGTTCCGGGTTTCCGGCTCGAGCGCGATGTACTGGTTGAAGCTGTCGGTGACCCAGGCCGGCAGGTGGGCCCGCTCGGTCTTCACGATGGCGCGCAGGACGGTCGAGATGTCCTTCCCGGTCGTCGTCATGCGCGCGACGGTCCGCATGTGCTGAGCGCCGACGATCAGAGGCGAGGCCAGCACGTAGCCGATCAGCGCCGAGAGCAGCAGCCTTCCTGCTCCGGCCCAGGTGTCATCCGCCTTCTCCGGGATGACAAAGGACGCGACCACGAGGCAGTCGGTCGCCATCCGCTCGTCGCGCCGCACGAAATCCAGCGGGTTATAGCGATGGGTGTCGTTCGACCCCGGCGAGAACATGAAGACCTTGTTGCCCATCGCGGTGCGATGGTTGGCGAGCGCCTCGAAATTTTCCCGCTTGGGATCGAAGAAAACGGCCGAGCCCTGCCACAGATAGCCGTTCGGCAGCACGAAGCCGGTGCCCTTGCCCGACCGCGAAGGGCCGACAACGAGGATGTGGGCCGGCTCGTCCGAGCGGATGGTCGTCCCGTTCATCGTGCCGAGAACGATGCCCTGTTGGACCGTGAGGTTTTGGCGCGCGGCGTCCATGAGGCTGCCGAACCGGGCCGACCCAAACGGCATCTGCGGCCGATTGACGAAGGTGAAGAGCGCGCCGGCGAGACCGAGCCCGACGACCGAAGCCGCCGCCAGCCCTGCTCTGACGAGCGCTTCCGCCTGTGTGGCACCGTAGGAGAGTCGAGCCCAGAAATGCTGCCAGGCGATGAGGCCGAAGCCAAACGAGCGATCGGCGTTCTGCATGCGGAGCAACGCCCATCGGCGGGTTCCCTCCCCCGGGAAGCGGGACGGCGCCCAGCGCAGGGCGACGACGATCTCGTAGGCCAAGCTCCATAGCAGCCAAAACGCGAGAAGGCCGATGATCGTGATGGCGATCCTATGGACGACGACGCGCCGCACGGGACCCCCTCCCCCCG
>NZ_CAHJWX010000047.1 GCF_903643065.1 Sphingomonas bacterium
CGGCGTCGTGCCCGGCGCGCGCGGACTGGTCTGGCCGGACGGATCGGTCGGGCTGGTGGGCGTCGTGGCGGGCGCGGGCGTGGTTTGCCGCGCCAGCGCCGGCGTCGCGATCGCCACCGCGGCGATGGTCAGGAAGGGGGTGAACCGCATGAGGATGCTCCTTGATGGTGTCGCCAGATCAACAAGGAGCGCCGCATGACGGTTCCGTCATCCCGACGGCTGGTCCCTCAGGACCAACCGTTCATCGCGGTTTCGAGGTTGGCGCGCACCGCCTCGAAAAACTGCTCGGTCGTCATCCAGGGCTGGTCCGGGCCGATCAGGATGGCGAGGTCCTTGGTCATGTGGCCCTGTTCCACCGTTTCGATACAGACCCGCTCCAGCGTCTGCGCGAAGCGCGTCACGTCGGGCGTGCCGTCGAACTGGCCGCGATATTTGAGGCCGCCCGTCCAGGCGAAGATCGATGCGATCGGGTTGGTCGAGGTCGCCTTGCCCTGCTGATGCTGGCGATAGTGGCGGGTCACGGTGCCGTGCGCGGCCTCCGCCTCGATCGTCTTGCCGTCCGGCGTCATCAGCACCGACGTCATCAGCCCCAGCGAGCCAAAGCCCTGCGCGACCTGATCCGACTGGACGTCGCCGTCGTAATTCTTGCACGCCCAGACGAACTCGCCCGACCATTTGAGCGCGCTGGCGACCATGTCGTCGATCAGCCGGTGCTCGTAGACGATGCTCGCGTCCTTGAACCTGTCGACGAACTCCGCCTCGAACACCTCGGCGAAGATGTCCTTGAAGCGGCCGTCATAAGCCTTGAGGATGGTGTTCTTGGTCGAAAGGTACAGCGGCCATTTGCGCCCCAGCGAGTAGTTCATGCTAGCGCGGGCGAAGTCGCGGATCGAGTCGTCGAGATTGTACATCCCCATCGCGACGCCGCCGGCGGGGAAGTCGAACACCTCGTGGCTGATCCGCTGGCCGTCCTCGCCCTCCCAGGTCATCGTCAGCTTGCCCGGGCCTGGCACGACGAAGTCGGTCGCCTTGTACTGGTCGCCGAACGCATGACGGCCGACCACGATCGGGTGCGTCCAGCCGGGGATCAGGCGCGGCACGTTGCGGATCACGATCGGCTCGCGGAAGATCACGCCGCCCAGGATGTTGCGGATCGTCCCGTTGGGCGAGCGCCACATCTTCTTGAGCCCGAACTCCTCGACGCGCGCCTCGTCGGGCGTGATCGTCGCGCACTTGACCGCGACGCCATAGCGCTGCGTCGCCCTGGCGCTGTCCACCGTGACCTGATCGTCGGTGGCGTCGCGCTGCTCGATGCCGAGGTCGTAATAGTCGAGCTGGATGTCGAGGTACGGCTTGATCAGGCGCTCGCGGATCCACTCCCAGATGATGCGCGTCATCTCGTCGCCATCGATCTCCACGACGGGTGTCTTCACCTGAATCTTGGCCATACACGGTTCCTGCTGAAGGGTGCTGGCGCGGCGTCTAGGACGGGGGCGGGAGGCAATCAAGGCGAGCGCGGACGCGCGTGGGGACGGCGCCGTTTGCGCGCGGCGACGCGTCCGGGTAAGCCCCGCGCGCATGGCATCGCTCGACAAGCCGCCGGTGGAAACCACCACCGTCAAGTGGCGCTTCCCCGCCATCCACTCCGAAGGCTATAAGTTCGTCGCAATCGCGGTGGGACTGACGCTGTTGCTGACGATCGTGTCCAACGTGCTGTTCTGGCCGATGGTCGGGCTGACGGCGTGGGTCGCGATCTTCTTTCGCGATCCGGTGCGCGCGACGCCGCAGGGCCCCGGGCTGATCGTGGCGCCCGCCGACGGACTGGTCACCATGATCGAGCGCGTACCCGTGCCGGCCGAGCTGGACGGACCCAACGGGCTGAGCGGCGTGCTGACCCGCGTATCGATCTTCATGTCCGTCTTCGACGTCCACATCAACCGGACGCCGATCGCGGGCACGGTGCGGCAGGTCGTCTATGTCTCCGGCAAGTTCCTCAATGCCGATCTCGACAAGGCGAGCGAGGAGAACGAGCGACAATATTTCGTCGTGGAGGGCCATGACGGCCGGCGCGTCGGCTTCACGCAGATCGCCGGCTTGGTGGCACGGCGCATCCTGGGGTTCGTCAAGAGCGGCGACATCGTCGCGGTGGGGCAGCGCATCGGACTGATCCGGTTCGGCAGCCGCGTCGACGTGTTCCTCCCGGAGGATTGCGTGTGCCAGGTGGCGCTGGGGCAGCGGAGCATCGCGGGCGAGACGGTGATCGGACGCGCCGGCGGAGCGCCGGTGACGGCGGTGGCGCAGTGAGGACCTTCTGCTCCCCTCCCGCAAGCGGGAGGGGTTCGGGGTGGGCAAGCGGCCTGATCGGGAAGACCCTGATCGAAGCGGGAGCCCATTCCCCGGCCCCCTCCCGACAGCGGGAGGGGGGTAGGTGAGCCTGCCGCCTCGCCTGCGCCCGCGCCGCCCCGTTCGCGGCATCCCATTGCGCGCGGTGCTGCCCAACGCGCTTACTGCGCTGGCCCTGTGTTCCGGCCTGTCGGGGGTGCGTTTCGCGATCGGCGGCGAGTGGGAGCGGGCGGTGGGGATGATCCTGCTGGCGGCCGTGCTGGACGGGCTCGACGGGCGCGTCGCGCGCCTGTTGCAGGGCGAGAGTCGGTTCGGGGCGGAACTCGACTCGCTGTCGGACGCGATCTCGTTCGGGGTGGCGCCCGCGCTGATCCTGTATCTATGGTCGCTGCAATATGCGCCGCGCGCGGGCTGGACGTGCGCACTGATGCTGGCTGTGTTCTGCGCGCTGCGGCTGGCCCGGTTCAATGCGCAGATCGATGCGAGCGATCAGCCGCGCAAGGCGGCGGGATACTTCACCGGCGTGCCGGCGCCGGCGGGCGCCGGGCTGGCGCTGTTGCCGCTGTTCGTGTGGCTGTGGAGCGATGTCGGCGTCGCGCGCTCATGGTGGCTGGTGGCGCCGTGGACGGCTGGGGTCGCAATACTGATGGTGTCGAGCCTGGCCACCTATAGCTGGCGGTCGTTCCGCCTGCGCCGGCATGTCCGGTTCGAGGCGATCGCGGCGGCGGTGGTGCTCGCGGCGGCGTTCGTCTCCGCGCCATGGCAGACCCTGACCGTGATCGCCGGCGGCTACCTGCTGACGATCCCATTCAGCGCGGCGGGCTATGCCCGGGTCAGGCGGCGCGCGGTCGCCGGACCGCAACGGTGGCCGGCGCCGTCGACGCCCGATGCCTGACCACGATGCGATGCTCCGCCACCGCCAGCGCATGCAGCGGCTGAACCGGCTGCTCGACCTGACCGATCATGAGCCGGAGCATGCGACGCCATTGCGGCGCTACCGCTGCCCAGATCGACAGCAGCGCCAGCGCGGCCGCGCCCGTGAATACCGCACTCGCCACCAAATTGACCATGCCCGCCTCCCTGACGACCAATTCCTCGATGCAGCGAACGGCAGTTTTATCCACAGGTTCCCCGACCCTCGAAGGAACCAAAGCCCGCCGTGCGGCAGATCATCGAAGTTCCTGCCGCGACCTCTTTATGTTCCGTTCTCGTTCTGGCGTCAAGCGGTTGCGTTCACACGCCGCCCCGCCTAGATGCGCAGCCTTCAATCCCACATGGGAAGCATCATAGCCCGGTGTCCCCGATCCGATCGGGGATCATCCGCTTCCCAGAGGCTCAACCGGAAGGAGTTATCCCCATGGCGGCACCCGTCGTCTCCATGCAGCAATTGATCGAGACCGGCGCGCATTTCGGTCACCAGACGCACCGCTGGAACCCGAAGATGAAGCCGTACATCTTCGGCGATCGCAACGGCGTCCACATCCTCGACCTGTCGCAGACCGTGCCGCTGTTCGCGCGGGCACTGGAGTTCGTCTCCTCGACGGTGGCGGCGGGCGGCAAGGTGCTGTTCGTCGGCACCAAGCGCCAGGCGCAGGAGCCGGTGGCGGACTCGGCGCGGCGCGCCAACCAGCATTTCGTCAACCACCGCTGGCTGGGCGGCATGCTCACCAACTGGAAGACGATCAGCAACTCGATCAAGCGCATGAAGGCGCTGGACGAGCAGCTGGGCGGCGACACGGTCGGCCTGACCAAGAAGGAAGTGCTGCAGCTGACGCGCGAGCGCGACAAGCTGGAGATGAGCCTGGGCGGGATCCGCGACATGGGCGGCATCCCCGACGTCATGTTCGTGATCGACGCCAACAAGGAAGAGCTGGCGATCAAGGAAGCCAACACGCTGGGCATCCCGGTGGTGGCGATCCTGGACTCGAACGTTTCGCCGGACGGCATCGCCTTTCCGGTGCCCGCCAACGACGATGCGAGCCGCGCCATCCGCCTGTATTGCGAGGCGATCGCGATCGCAGCGACACGCGGCGGGCAGGAGCAGGTGAGCCGTCGCGGCGGCGACATCGGATCGATGGCGGAGCCGCCGGTGGAGGCGGCGCTGGCCGAGCCGTCGCCGGTCGACGCGGCTCCGGTCGAGGCGGTCGCCACCGAGGGCGCTGAAGCAACGGCGTAACAATGAAGGGGCAGGGCCGGTCGGGCGACCGGCCCTGCCATTCGTGCCGAGCGACATCGAGGCACTTTCCCGGACCTGTCCCGCGACTTCGCTCGGGACGAACGGGATCAGATCGAGGACCACGGACATGGCCGATATCACGGCGGCGATGGTGAAGGACCTGCGCGAGAAGAGCGGCGCGGGGATGATGGACTGCAAGAAGGCGCTGGGCGAGACGTCGGGCGACATGGACGCGGCGATGGACTGGCTGCGCACCAAGGGCCTGGCGGCGGCGCAGAAGAAGTCGAGCCGCACGGCCGCCGAGGGGCTGGTCGGCGTCGCGACCTCCGGCACCATCGGCGCGGCGGTGGAGGTGAATTCCGAGACCGACTTCGTCGCCAAGAACGACCAGTTCCAGAGCTTCGTGCGTGAGGTGACGCACATCGCGCTCGCCACCGGCGCCGACGCGGAGGCGCTCAAGGCGCAGGCGATGGCGTCGGGGACGACGGTGGCCGAGGTGCTGACCAACAACATCGCGACGATCGGCGAGAACCAGTCGCTGCGCCGCGCCCGGCAGCTGTCGGTGAGCCAGGGCGCGGTCGTGTCCTATGTCCACAACGCGGCGGCGCCCGGCCTGGGCAAGATCGGCGTGCTGGTCGCGCTGGAGTCGGCGGCGGGTGACGAGGTGCTGCAGGGGCTGGGCAAGCAGCTGGCGATGCACATCGCGGCCGCCTTTCCCAAGGCGCTGAACGAGGCGGACCTGGACGAGGCGGAGATCGAGCGAGAGCGCGCGATCGCCACCGAAAAGGCGCTGGCCGAGGGCATGAAGCCCGAGTTCGCGGCCAAGCGCGTCGAGGGTTCGATCGCCAAGTACCGCAAGGAGCACGCGCTGGTCTCCCAATTGTTCGTGATGGACGGCAAGACCAAGATCGCCGACGTGGTCGCCAAGGCGGGCAAGGACGCGGGCGCGCCGATCGTGCTCGCCGACTATGTCCGCTTCCAGCTGGGCGAGGGGATCGAGAAGGAGGTCGGCGACTTCGCCGCCGAGGTCGCGGCGGCCTCCGGCGTGCCGCAGAAGCCCAAGGACGACCAGCCGGCGTCATGATGCCTTGAGGGCGAGGGCAAGGAGAAATGGTGCATCCCTTGCCCTTGGCCTTAACCCCGTATAGCCCCTCGCCATGCCCGCCGCCTCGTTCAAGCGTGTTCTCCTGAAGCTGTCGGGCGAGGTATTGATGGGATCAGGCGAGGGCGGCGGCGGGCTGGCGATCGATCCCGCCGTCACCGCGCGCGTGGCGCAGGAAATCGCGGATGTCCGTGCGCAGGGCTATGAGCTGTGCGTCGTGGTCGGGGGCGGCAACATCTTCCGCGGCATCTCCGCCGCCGCCAAGGGGATCGAGCGCGCGACCGCCGATTACATGGGCATGCTGGCGACCGTGATGAACGCGCTCGCCGTGCAGAACGCGCTGGAGCAGATCGGCGTCGAGACGCGGGTCCAGTCGGCGATCCCGATGGCGGCGGTGTGCGAGCCGTTCATCCGGCGCCGCGCCGAACGCCACCTGCAGAAGGGCCGGGTCGTGATCTTCGCCGCCGGCGTCGGCTCGCCCTATTTCACCACGGACAGCGGCGCGGCGCTCCGGGCGGCCGAGATGAAGTGCGACGCGCTGTTCAAGGGCACCAGCGTCGACGGCGTGTACGATGCCGACCCGAAGAAGGTGGCCGGCGCGCGGCGCTATGACACGATCGGTTTCGGCGCGGTGCTGTCGCAGGACCTCAAGGTGATGGACGCGTCCGCCGTGGCACTGTGCCGCGACAACAACATCCCGATCGTGGTGTTCAACATCCGCGAGCACGGCAATTTCGCCGCCGTGCTCGCCGGGCAGGGCACCTCCACGATCGTCCAAGCCGAGGAGATGGCCGATGCCCGCCTATGACAAGTCAGACCTGGAACGCCGCATGACGGGCGCGGTCGAGGCGCTCAAGGGCGATCTGGGCGGGCTGCGCACGGGACGCGCGTCGACGGCGCTGCTCGATCCGGTGACGGTGGAGGTCTATGGATCGCACATGCCGCTCAACCAGGTCGCGACCGTCTCCGTGCCCGAGCCGCGTATGCTGAGCGTACAGGTGTGGGACAAGAGCAATGTCGGCCCGGTCGAGAAGGCGATCCGCTCGGCGGGGCTGGGACTCAACCCGATCAACGACGGTACGACGTTGCGCCTGCCGATCCCCGACCTGACGGAGGAGCGGCGCAAGGACTTGGCCAAGCTCGCCGGCTCATATTCGGAAAAGGCGAAGATCGCCGCGCGCAACGTGCGCCGCGACGGGATGGACGCGCTCAAGACCGACGAGAAGAAGAACGTCTTCGGCGAGGACGAGCGCAAGCGGCATGAAGGGGAGCTGCAGAAGCTGACCGACAAGACGATCGGCGAGATCGACGCGGCGGCGGGCGCGAAAGAGAAGGAGATCCTGGGCAAGTGAAGGGGCCGCGCGCCTCCTATCATTCCCGGGAGGGCGGGTGATCGTGGCCACGGCGCTGTCCCCCGAGCTCGCGGTCGTGCCGCGTCACGTCGCCATCATCATGGATGGCAACGGGCGCTGGGCGAAGGGCCGGCACCTGCCGCGCCTCGCCGGGCATCGCGCGGGCGTGGAGGCGGTGCGCAAGGTGACGCGCGCGGCGCGGGCGATGGGTGTGGAGGCGCTGACGCTCTACGCCTTCTCCTCCGAGAACTGGCGGCGGCCGGCGGACGAGATCAGCGATCTGATGGGGCTGTTGCGGTGGTTCATCCGCTCGGACCTGGCGGAGCTGACGCAGGAGAACGTGCAGCTGCGGATCATCGGCGACTATCGCCGCTTCCAACCCGATCTGGTGACGCTGGTCGACGACGCGGTGGCGCGCACGGCGGGGAACACTGGCCCCATCCTGGCGATCGCACTCAACTATGGCGCGCAGGCGGAACTGGCGGCGGCGGCGCGGCGGCTGGCCGCCAAGGTGCTGACGGGTCTGCCGGCGGAACAGATCGACGAGGCGGCGATCGAGGCGGAACTGGACACCGCCGCGCTGCCGCCGCTCGACCTGCTGATCCGTACGTCGGGCGAGCAGCGCTTATCCAACTTCCTGCTCTGGCAGGCGGCCTATGCGGAGCTGATGTTCGTCGACACGCTGTGGCCGGATTTCGATGGCGACGCGCTGGCGGCCGCGATCGACGCGTTCGGGCGGCGCGAGCGGCGCTACGGCGGCCGATGAGCGAGGCGCCGCCGGCCCTCAAGCCGCCGTCCGACCTCGTCCAGCGCACGCTGGCGGGGGTCGCGATGATCGTCGTGGCGCTGGTCGCGGTAGGGCTGGGCGGGTTCGCCTTCTGGCTGCTCTGCGCCGTGATCGGCGTGGTGATGATGGCCGAATGGGCGGACCTGACGGGCGCGCGAGGCTCCGAGAAACGCCTGGCGATGTTCGCCGCGTTCGTGCCGCTGGCGATCATGGCGCCGGTCGCGGCGGGCCCCTGGTTCCTCGCGCTCGGGCTGATCGCGGCGGCGTTCTTCTTCATCGTCATCGTCACCCGCAAGCCGTGGCTGGCGAGCGGCGCCTTCTATGTCGGCGTGCCGATCCTGGCCCTGCTGCTGGTGCGCGAGCAGCAGGGCTGGATCGACGGGCTGATCTGCACGGTCTGGCTGCTGGCGACCGTGTGGCTGACCGATATCGGCGCCTATTTCGCCGGCCGCGCGATCGGTGGACCAAGGCTGGCGCCGGCGATCAGCCCGGCCAAGACCTGGGCGGGGCTGGCTGGTGGCGTGGTCGCGGCGTCGCTGTGGGGCGTCCTGCTGCACTGGACCGAGGGGCTGGCGCTACGGCTGACGCTGGCGACCCCGGCGCTGGCGGTCGCGGCGCAGGCGGGCGACCTGTTCGAGAGCTGGCTCAAGCGGCGCGCGGGCGTGAAGGATTCGGGCAATCTGTTGCCCGGCCATGGCGGCGTGCTCGATCGGCTCGACGGGCTGGTGCCGGTGGCGCCGCTCGCGGCCGCGCTGGTGCTCTTCCCCGTCGCCTGGCAGCGGCTGTTCGCTTGAGGCCAGGCGAGTGAGAACCGTCACCGTGCTGGGCGCGACCGGCTCCGTCGGCACGTCGACGCTGGACCTGATCGAGCGCGAGCCGGACCGGTTCCGGGTGCGCGCGCTGACCGCGCATCGCGATGTCGCGGGGCTGGCGGCGGCGGCGCGGCGCACGCGCGCGGCGATCGCCG
>NZ_CAHJWX010000048.1 GCF_903643065.1 Sphingomonas bacterium
CACCGTCCGCGCCGACCAACAGCGTCGCCTTGGTCCGCGAGCCGTCGGCGAAGGCGACCGCGTGGCACCCCCGCCCCGTCGCCCGAACCGAGGCGACCTTGCGGCCCCAGCGCACCGTGTCGAAGGGCAGCGCGTCCAGCAGCAACCGGCGAAGCTCGCCGCGATCCACCTCCGGCCGCGCCGAGGCGGCACTGCCCGGCCGATCGAGCAGCACCGTGCCGTCCCGATCAACGATCCGCTTGGCGTCCTCGCCCGGCCGTACCAGCCGCCGGAACGCGTCGTATAGTCCGAGCGCGCGGAGCGCACGCTGGCCGCTATGCTCGTGAAGGTCGAGCAGCCCGCCCTGCGCCCGCGCGTCCGGCGATGCCTCACCTTCATAAACGGCGACCTTGACCCCGTGCCGGTGCAAGACGCCGGCAAGGACCAAACCTCCCAAGCCTGCGCCGATGATGGTGACGTCTTCCCGCATGCGTCCGCGCTCCTCGCTTGCACGGGCCGCGCCCGTGCCGACGTTGGTGGAGCCGCTGGCCGGCAAACCGCCGGCGTGCGCGCAAGGGTGGTAGGGCCCACACCGTCGTTTTTCGCAGCGAAGTCTGCTTACGACCGCCGCGTCAGAGGCGCAACCGCCTGCTGATCGCACGCACTCCCGCATTGAGCGACCACGCCACGTGGTGGCATCATTCTCGACCGGCAACCATCCGATTGAGACGCTGGTGCCGATGTACCACCTGAGTCAGGCTAGCTTCGATTTCGACATCGCGACCGTTTCCGGCAACCCCATTAAGTTCGAAATGTGGGCGATGCCGACCGAGGACGAGGCGATCACCGGGCTCCACCAAGCGTATCTGGAGCAGTTCCAGCAGCCGCTTAAGCTGTCCGATGTCGTCGCGGGGTTGGGGCCGGACAGCGACTATGCCGCGGTGTTCATCCCGGCGGCCACGGCCCGCTAATCGACTTACATACGAGCGCCGACATCGCTGCGGTGCTGCGCTGGGCGCTCGACAACGAGCGGCACATCCTCGCAATCTGTCATGGTCCGGCGGCGCTTCTCTCGCTGGCGAACACGCGCGAGACCGGCAGCTTTCCGTTTGCCGGTTACACGATCACCGGCTTCCCGGACGCCCAGGATCGAGAGATTGTTGATACCGGTTATTTGCCGGGACCGCTCACCTGGCTAGTCGGCGAGAAGTCGCAGACCTTAGGTGTGACGATCGCCAACAGCGACGCGGATGGGTCCACGCACAAGGACCGTAGATTGGTGACCGGCGCGAGCCCGCTGGCCGCGAACGACTTTGGCAAGCTCGCGGCCGAGACGCTGCTCGCCGAAGTCGCGGCAAGTTGAACGCGCGCAGCAAGGGAACATTGCGATTGCCACCACCGAGATGCTCAAGACACTCGCCGCCACGCCGATCGCCGAAGTCGCGACCGTGCTGACGATCAACGGCGAGGAGCGGCATTTGGCGATCGAGCCGTGGACGACATTGCTCGACCTGCTGCGCGACAAGCTCGACCTGATCGGGACCAAAAAGGGCTGCGATCACGGCCAATGCGGTGCCTGCACGGTGCTGATCGACGGGGTGCGGGTTAACTCCTGCCTCAAGCTGGCGGTGACCCTCGACGGCCACGAGATCACGACGATCGAGGGGCTGGGCGGCCCCGGCAACCTTCACCCGCTCCAGGCCGCGTTCGTCGAACACGACGCGTTCCAGTGCGGCTATTGCACACCGGGGCAGATCTGCTCGGCGCAGGGCCTCATCAACGAGGGCCATGCGCGCTCGCGGCTGGAGGTGCGCGAGCAAATGAGCGGCAACATCTGCCGCTGCGGCGCCTACACGAACATCGCCGACGCCGTCCTCGATGTGCTCGGACAGGAGGCCGCGGCATGATCCGGTTCGACTATGCGCGGCCCGGCAGCGTGCCCGACGCCATTCGGGCCGGCATGCCGGACCGCGCAGCATTCCTCGCCGGCGGCACCAACCTGATCGATTTGATGAAGGAGAATGTCGCGCGCCCGCTGGAGGTGGTCGACATCAACCGGCTGCCGCTGCGCGAGATCGTCGAGCTGAAGGGCGGCGGCTTGCGGCTGGGGGCGCTCGTGACGAACAGCGAGACGGCCTATGACGCGCGCGTCCAGGCGCGCTACCCGATGCTGGCGGGCGCGATCCTCGCCGGGGCGAGCCCGCAGCTGCGCAACGCCGCGACGAACGGCGGCAACCTCAACCAGCGTACCCGCTGTTATTATTTCTATGACGTCGACACGCCGTGCAACAAGCGCTCGCCCGGCCAGGGCTGCGGCGCGATCGGCGGGTTCAACCGCGTTCATGGCGTGCTGGGCACCAGCGACCAGTGCATCGCCACCCACCCATCCGACATGTGCGTGGCGCTCGCCGCGCTGGCGGCCGAGGTCCAGGTGTCCGGCCCGAAGGGCGATCGGACGATCGCCTTTGCGGACTATCACCGCTTGCCCGGCGATGAACCCTGGATCGACAACACGCTGCGTCCCGGCGAGATCGTCACCGCGATCGACCTGCCGTCGGAAGGGTTCGCGAGCAACTACACCTATCTCAAGCTGCGCGACCGGCGCAGCTATGCTTTCGCGCTGGTGTCGATCGCGGTCGGCCTGCGGATCGAGGAGGGCCGGATCGCCGAGGCGCGGATCGCGATGGGCGGCGTGGCGCACAAGCCGTGGCGTCGCCGCGACGCCGAGGAGCTGCTGATCGGCCGCGGGCCTGACGACGCGTCGTTCGCAAAGGCGGCCGAGGCGCTGCTCGCCGGCGCGGTCGGCCAGCCGACCAACGCCTTCAAGATCGAGCTCGGACGCCGCGGCATCGTCCGCGCGCTCAAGCAGGCCGTCGCCGGCACACCCCAGTCTCAGACCGACAAGCGCATCGCGTGAGGAACCGTACATGAACGCACCCCAGAAGGTCGGCATCGGCACGCCGCTCAGCCGCGTCGACGGCATTGCCAAGGTCACCGGCGAGGCCCGCTACGCCGCCGAATATCGCGTCCCCGACATGCTCTACGGCGTCGCCGTCGTGTCGGCGATCGCCAAGGGCCGGATCGTCTCGATCGAGGAGGAGGCCGCGCGTAGCGTTCCGGGTGTCGTCGACATCCTGAGCCATCTCAACCGCCCCAAGCATGCATGGATGAATCGCAGCTGGAAGGACGAACTCCAGATACCCGGCGAGCCGTTCAAGGCGTTCCACGACGACCGCATCATGTTCAATGCGCAGCCGATCGCGGTCGTCGTCGCGCAGACGTTCGAGGCGGCCCGCTTCGCGGCAAGCCTGGTCGAGGTCGCCTACGACGCCGAGCCGCACAACATCGACTTCGAAACGTCGCTGGCGGAGAAATTCTATCCCAAGCCGTTCGATCGGCGCAACACCTTCCACCCGCCCAAGAACCACGGCAACGCGGAAGACGCCTTCGCCGATGCGCCGCTCCAGCACGTGGCCGAGTATCACCACTCCGTCGAGCATCATATGCAGATGGAGATGCACGCCTCCACCGTGCATTGGCATGGCGACGGCAAGGTCACGATCTACGACAAGGTCCAGGGTCCGATAACGTCGCAGGAGCTGGTCGCCAGCGCCTTCGGGCTCGGCGCCAAGAACGTGCGGGTGGTCAACGCCTATGTCGGCGGAGGCTTCGGCGGCGCGCTCCGGCCGCAATGGCAGCTTCAGGTCGCCACCATGGCCGCGATCCAGCTCGAGCGGTCGGTGCGCGTGGTGATGACCCGCTCGCAGATGTTCAGCCATGCCCACCGGCCGGAGTGCACCTATGCGATCAAGCTCGGTGCGAACGCGGACGGCACGCTGGCCGCGGTGCTCGGCGACGCCACCACCTCCACCTCGCGGTTCGAACAGAACATGGAGGACATCGTCACCTGGGGTATGATCAATTATGCCTGCCCCAACATCCAGGGCAGCTACGCGATCGCGCCGCGCGACACCTACACCTCGGCCGACATGCGCGCGCCGGGCGCGGTGACCGGGATGACGATGTTCGAGATCGCGATGGACGAGCTGGCCTACAAGGCAGGCCTCGACCCGCTCGCCTTCCGGCTGCTGAACTATTCCGACATCGATAACATGAACCGCAAGCCGTTCACCTCCAAGGCGTTGCGCGAAGCCTACCATGAAGGCGCGGAGCGGTTCGGCTGGGAAAAGCGCTCGCCGGAGCCTCGGTCCATGAAGGAAGGGCGGGAGCTGATCGGCTGGGGTATGGCGACCGGCCTGTGGGAAGCCAATTTCTCGAAGACTTCCGCGTCGGCCAAGCTCACCGCCAACGGTCACCTGGAGGTCGCCTCCGCCACGTCCGACATCGGCACTGGTACTTATACAGTCATGGTGCAGGTCGCGGCGGACACGCTCGGCCTTTCGCCCGACGATATTACCGCGCGTCTGGGTGACAGCGACCTTCCACCCGCGCCGGTCGAGGGCGGCTCCTGGGGCGCCGCTTCGACGGGCGCTGCGGTGCAGCTCGCCTGTCAGTCGGTCGCCAAGAAGCTGCTGAAGGTGGCGGACAAGGTCAAGGGACGCCCCCTCCACGAGGTCGGCTCCATCGAGGAACTGGAGTTTTCCGGGGGTGAGATGATCAAGCGCGACGACCCGACCCGCCGGGTCGCGCTGCTCGACGCCATGCGGGCAGGCGGGCTCGACGTCATCGAAGCAACCGAAACGGCGTCACCCGGTATCGGCGGCATGATCTCGCTCGCCACCAAGGCGCGCAACACGCACAGCGCGGTGTTCGTCGAGGCGCGCGTCGACGAGGACCTCGATCAGGTACGCATCACCCGCGTGGTCGTCGCGGTCGCGGCCGGCCGGATCATCAACCCCAAGACGGCGCGCAGCCAGATCCTAGGCGGCGTCGTGATGGGGATCGGCATGGCGCTGCACGAGGAAACCATGCCCGACAAGGCGCTCGGCAAGTGGATCAACCACAGCTTCGGCGAGTACCATGTGCCCGCGCACGCCGACATTGAGGAGATCGACGTGATCTTCGTCGACGAGCCCGATCCCGAGGTGACTCCGCTCGGCGTTAAGGGCCTGGGCGAGATCGGCATCGTCAGCGTCGCCGCCGCCGTCGCGAACGCCATCTATCATGCCACCGGCAAGCGGGTACGCTCGCTACCGATCACGGTGGACAAGTTGCTGGCGGCTTGATCGCCCGCTGCCGGTCCCCTGTTCGGTGCAGGACATCCACAAGGCGCGTGCAACCAACGAACCTGCCAAGGTGAGCATACGACGCCCACGAAGGCATCAAGCACGCGCCATGCCGTCGGTCGCGCAAAGACTGGGGTGAGCAGGCGAGCGCCGAAGCCGAGTGCCGCGAACCATGCGAAGCCGGCGGATGCGGCGCCCGCGACGAAGGTCGGGCGGAGCGCGATCGGCTGTGTCGATCCGGCCGCTCCCATCAGCAGCACGGTGTCGAGATAGACGTGCGGGTTGAGGAAGGTGAAGGCGGCCGTCGCGGTGAGCGCGTGTCCGAGCGTCACGCCCTGTGCGCCGCCCACGACCATCGCGTCAGGCGCCATCATCCGGCGAAGCGCCTTCAGGCCGTACCAGGCAAGGAACGCGGCGCCGCCCAACGCCAGCACGGTGGCGAGTTGGGGCATGGCGGCGAGAAAAGCCCCCACGCCGCCTACCCCGGCGGCGATCAACAGGGCGTCGGCAAGGCCACAGAACAGCACGATGACGCCGACATGCTCGCGCCGGAGACCCTGCCGCAGCACGAACAGGTTCTGAGCGCCGATCGCCATGATGAACGCGGCCGACAGCAGGAACCCTGAAACGAAAGCAGGGATGATGTTGGACATGGCGGGCATTTGCCTCATCGGAACGCGCGAGGAAAACTTGTTCTGCTTACCTCGATGAAGGAGTGCTTCATCATGCTTGACTACCCGTCCATCGCGGCGGTCGCCGCCGTGATCCGCGAAGGGACGTTCGAGCGCGCCGCGACCGTGCTTGGCGTCACACCGTCGGCGGTCTCGCAGCGCGTGCGCGGTCTGGAAGAGCGGCTCGGCGCCGTCCTGATTAATCGCGGGCAGCCGTGCGAACCCACCGAACTGGGACGCGCGCTATGCGCCCACTTCGATCGCGTTCGCCTGCTGGAGCACGACCTCGACCCCGCGCTCGGCCGGGCCGTCCGGCGAGTGGGGGCCACGCCCACGCTGACGGTCGCGGTGAACGCCGACAGCATGGCGACTTGGTTCCATGTCGCCGTGGCCGCTTTCGGCCGGGAGAACGACGTCTCGCTCGACCTGAAGCTCGACGACGAGGCGCATACCGCCGATCGGCTTCGCTCCGGCGAGGTGCTGGCGGCCGTGGGCGCCGATCCCGAGCCCGTGCAAGGCTGCAAGACGACCGAGCTTGGCTCGATGCGCTATGCCGCCTGCGCGAGCCCGGACTTCATGGCGCGGCACTTCAAGGGCGCGGTAAGTGTCGACAGCTTGGGTCGAGCGCCTCACCTGCGCTTCGACCGGCGCGACACCCTGCAAGGCAGATGGGCGCGTGAGGCGTACCGAACCGATCTTGCCGCGCCCGTGCACTGGGTGCCATCCACCTACGGTTTTCTCGACCTCACGCTTTCCGGGCTGGGATGGAGCGTGCAACCGTTGGCGATGGTCGCGGCGCATCTGGAAGCAGGCCGCCTCGTCGAGTTGCCCCCCTGCCATGAGGCTCGACGTGAAGCTGTATTGGACGGTAGCGCGGCTTCACTCCGGTGTATTGCGCCAGCTCACTGATGCCGTTCGCGCCGCCGTCGTCGACGAGCTTCGATAAGGTGTCTTGCCAGACCTCACTGGACGGCGACGTTGCCGGCGAGCGCCGCCAGGACGACCTGCTTGGACTCGGACGCCATGATCATCTCCGTTCGACGTGCAGCGGCGATGTTGCGGTGTGGCCGGACGCCTGTCGAGCGCTCAGTCGTCGATGCGGTCGTGCGCGTCGGCCTTGCCGCGGATCCAATAGCCGCCGGCCTTGGTCCACGCGCGCGGGTGACCCCGCTCGTCGAGAACGTGGCGGCGCACCGATCGCGCGACGCTTGCCTCCGCCGCGATCCATACGAATCCGTCGCCCGGTGGCATGTCATGCCGCGCCATCGCCGCGCGCAGCAGCGCCGCGTCGTCGGTTGCACCATCGCGGAGCACCCAAGCCGGCGTCCAGGCGGCGGCGGTCGGGATAGTCTGGACGTCGGCGTCGCTCTCGCGGTCGTCGGCGGGCTCGACACGGCGTAGGAAGTGAGATGCGAGCCTGAAGACTTTAGCTTTAAACCACCGAGCCTTCGCCAACGATAATGACCGCGGCTGAAGGCGTGCCGTACTCGGCGCCGCCTCGCTTACTTGACCGCGCATGACGCTGCGCGCCGTTCTCGCGCGAAGTCACCTAGTGAATGGTGTTCGCGTCCGGATTCACTGCATCCTGCTCGATACCGGCGCTGAGAGCTACAAGCACGCCGGCGTCCTTTCTTCTCGTGAAGAGTAAGGGTCACAATACCTGCGCTCAGCCTGCCTCACATTAGCGCACGGCCTGGCCACATCTGGCCTCAGTCGCGCGCGGAGATCACCTGGAGCTGCGTGAACTCCTCCAGCCCCTCGTCGCCCATCTCGACGCCCAGGCCCGACTGTTTGGCGCCGGCGAACGGGATGTGGTGGGCGAGGTCGGGATGGCGGTTGATCCACACCGACCCGCTGTCCATCCGCTCGGCATAGCGGCGCGCGCGCGCCGGATTTGACGACCAGACCGACCCGCCCAGCCCATAGGAGGACGCGTTCGCCCGCGCGAGCGCATCCTCCGGGTCGTCGTACCGGATCACCGGCAGGACGGGGCCGAACTGCTCCTCGTCGACCAGCCGCACGCCGTCGGTGACATCGCGCACGATCTGCGGGCGGATGAAATAGCCCTGGTCCGGCACGACGCCCGCGTCGCCCATCACCGTGCCGTGCCGCGCGGCATCGTCCCGCAGCTCGCGCACCCGCTCATATTGCGCCTTGTTCTGGAGCGGGCCGAACTGCGTCCCCTGCTCCAGCCCGTCGCCGACGATCGCGCCCTCGCACAGGGCGGCGAGCTGGTCGCAGACCTCGTCGTAGAGCGCGTCGGGCACATAGGCGCGCTTGATCGCGACGCAGAGCTGGCCGCTATTGGCGAAGGCCCCGTTGAACAGCCCGGTCGCGACCGCGCGCGGCTCGGCATCGTCCAGCACGATCGCCGCGTCGTTGCCGCCCAGTTCCAGCGTCACGCGCTTCAGCGTGTCCGCCGCCGCGCCCAGCACGTGCCGGCCCGTCGCGGTGGAGCCGGTGAAGGTGATCTTGCGCACGTCCGGGTGCGCGGTCAGCCGGGGGCCGACCGTGCCGTCGTCGCCCAGCGCGTTGAGCACGCCCGCCGGAAAGGCGTGCTGGAGCAGGGCCGCCGCGCGCAAGGTGGTGAGCGGCGTCGTCGGCGCGGGCTTGGCCACCACCGTGTTGCCGGCGACCAGCGCCGCCGCGATCTTGGTGGCCATCATCGACAGCGGGAAGTTCCAGGCGACGATCGCCGCCACCACGCCCAGCGGCCGGCGGCGATAGACGATGCGCCGCCCGTCCGCGTCCTCGGCCGCGCGGTCGGCGAGGTGCGCGCCGGACGCGCGCTTGAACGTCGCGGCGG
>NZ_CAHJWX010000049.1 GCF_903643065.1 Sphingomonas bacterium
GCATCCCGGCCAGCGCGGGCAGGCCCGCGCGCAGGACGCCGGCCAAGCGGCGCACATAGTCCCGCCGGCTCCGCGCCGCCATCGCCGCCACCTGATCGAATGTCATCTCCAGCACGCCGCGCCGGCCCCCTTCCGGCGAACCGCCCGGTAACAGGTCGCGCGCGCGCTGTCATCGCGATGGCGGGTCGGCTGGTCAGGAACCGACAAGACGAGGACAAGCATGGCGCTGCCGTCGCTCGCGGGGCGCGGGCGCTGGCCGTTCCCGGCGGTCTGGTCGGCGCTGCTGGTGACCTGCCTGTGGTCAGCGGGCTGCCGCTCGACGGCGGCTCGGCCCGGCTCGCACGGCGCCGGGTGCGCCTCAAGCGATCAGTCTGCCGCGCGGCCGCGTCGCCCTAGAAATTGTCCAGTTCAGACCGTACCCTGACCCGTTCATGTCGAGCGAACGCTCTCCCGAGCCTCGGACGAGGGGTCAGATACCGCACCACACTGGTCCCTCGACTTCGCTCGGGACGAACGGATGTTACCACCTGATCAGGACAGGCTCAGGCGACAAACCAGACGGGTTGAGGCAGCTCGCTTCCAAGCGCGGGCGGGGCTCCGATCGTGGCGCTGCAAGTCTCCCGGCTCGCGCTCATCCGTTCGTCCCGAGCGATACGAATGGGCTAAATCATCGGCCACGCTGGCGCAGTCCGACAAGCGCGAGCTGCCAGGAGAAGCGCGATGCCTGCCGCCCGACAGCCCGCCCGCCCGCGAGCCGTCACCTCGTCACGTCGCCGGGGCTCGGCGACATCGACTGGTGACCCGCCGGCAAGTTGACACGGCCGCCCCCGCCCGCTCCACTGTGCCCATGCACATCCAAGCGCCCGCATGACCGCCACGACCTCCGCCCGGGAACTCACCGCGCGCGGCGTCCTGCTCGGCGGCGTCATCACGCTGCTGTTCACCGCCGCCAACGTCTATCTGGGGCTCAAGGTCGGGCTGACCTTCGCCACCTCCATCCCTGCCGCGGTGATCTCGATGGCGGTGCTGCGCTACCTGCCCGGCGCGACGGTGCTGGAGAACAACATCGTGCAGACGGTGGCGTCGGCGGCGGGGACGCTGGCGGCGATCATCTTCGTGCTGCCCGGGCTGGTGATGATCGGCTGGTGGCACGGCTTCCCGTTCTGGACCACGGCGGGGGTGACCGCGACGGGCGGGCTGCTCGGCGTGATGTTCTCCGTGCCGCTGCGCCGCGCGCTGGTGGTCGATACCGACCTGCCCTATCCGGAGGGCACGGCGGCGGCGGAGGTGCTGAAGATCGGCGCCGGCAGCCGCGAGGGCGAGGAAGCGAGCGGGCGCGGGCTGCTCGCGATCAGCGTCGCCTCGATCGTGTCGGCCGGGTTCGCGATCCTGACGCAGACGCGGCTCGCGCTGTCGGAGGCGACGCTGTTCTTCCGTGTCGGCGCGGGCGCGTCCACCGTCTCGGCGGGGCTGTCCTTCGCGCTGTTCGGCGTTGGGCATCTGGTCGGGCTGTCGGTGGGGATGGCGATGCTGGCCGGCATCGTCATCGGCTATGGCGTCGCGTTGCCGATCCGCGCCGCCGCCGCGCCCAAGCCGGGCCCGCTGGCGGATTGGGTCGGCGGCGTCTTCCACACCGACATCCGCTTCCTGGGGGCGGGCGTGATCGGCGTGGCGGCGATCTGGACGCTGCTGCGCATCGCCGGGCCGGTGGCGGGCGGCATCCGCTCGTCGATCCAGGCGTCGCGGACGCGGGCACGCGACGTCGCGGTGCCGCTGGAGGAGCGCGACCTCCCCTTCCCGCTCGTCGCGGGCGGATCGCTGCTGATCCTCCTGCCGATCGCCGGGCTGCTGTGGTCGACGCTCGCGGGCGGGCCGCTGGCCGGGTCGGCGCTGGTCCTGATCGCGGGCGCGTTGCTGTTCATCCTGGTGGCGGGGCTCGTGATCGCGGCGGTGTGCGGGTACATGGCCGGGCTGATCGGCGCGTCCAACTCGCCGGTCTCGGGGATCGGCGTGCTGTCGGTGCTCGCCGCGTCGCTGCTGCTCGTCGGGCTGTTCGGCCGCGCGACGCCGCCCGGCACCGGCCAGGCGCTGATCGCCTATGCGCTGATCGTCACCGGGGTCGTGTTCGGCGTCGCGACCATCTCCAACGACAATCTTCAGGACCTCAAGACCGGCCAGCTGGTCGGCGCCACGCCGTGGAAGCAGCAGGTGGCGCTGCTGATCGGCGTCCTGTTCGGCAGCGTCGTGGTGCCGCCGGTGCTGCAGCTGATGATGACCTCGTTCGGCTTCGCCGGGATGCCGGGCGCGGGGCCGAACGCGCTGGCGGCGCCGCAGGCGGCGTTGATCTCCGCGCTGGCGAAAGGCGTGCTGGGCGGCGACCTCAACTGGACGATGATCGGGATCGGCGCGGCCGTCGGCGCGGCCGTAGTGCTGCTCGACGAGCTGCTGGGCGTCGCGGGCCGGCTCCGCCTGCCGCCGCTGGGCATCGGGCTGGGCATCTATCTGCCGATGTCGGTGACGCTTCCCGTCGTGATCGGCGCGGTGATCGGCTGGCGCTACGAGCGCTGGGCCGCGCGCCAGCGCGACGCGGAGGGCGCGAGCCGGCTGGGCGTGCTCACCGCGACGGGGATGATCGTCGGCGAGAGCCTGTGGGGCGTGTTCTTTGCCGGCATCGTCTATCTCGCGGGCACCGACACCCCGCTCGCGCTGGTCGGCGCTCGCTTCGAAACGGCGGCGCTGGTCGGCGGCACGCTGGTCTTCGCCGCGCTGGTCGCATGGCTCTACGCACGGACGCGGGCAGCGGCGCGATGACCGCCTAGACCATCGCCGCCAGCAGCTCCCCGATCGGCACGAAGGCGAAGCCGATCGAGCTGTCGGCGATGCCATAGGGCAGGAATAGCTGGTCGCCATGGCGGATGGCGCCGCAGGAATAGACGACGTTGGGCACATAGCCCTCGCGATCCTGGTCGCGCGCCGCCAGGATCGGCACCCTGGTGCGGCCGATCACCTTGGACGGGTCGCGCTTGTCGAGCAGCGCCGCGCCGATCGAATATTTGCGCATCGCGCCGACGCCATGGGTGAGCAGCAGCCAGCCCTCGTCCAGCTCGATCGGCGGGCCGCAATTGCCGATCTGCACCAGCTCCCACGGGAAGACGGGGGTGAGGATCCGCTCGCCCTCGTCCCAATGCGTCAGGTCGTCCGACTTGAGCAGGAACAGGTTCTCGCCGTCCGAGCGGCCGATCATCATGAACTTGCCGCCGACCCGGCGCGGGAACAGCGCCATGCCCTTGTTGTGGCTCGCCCCGCCCGTCATCGGCACGAGGTCGAAGGCGCGGAAGTCGCGCGTGCGCAGCAGCTCGGACTGGATGGTGGCGCCGTTATAGGCGGTATAGGTGCCGATCCACTCGACGCTCTCGTCGTCGTGCTGGAAGCGGACGATGCGCAGGTCCTCCAGCCCCTTGGACTGCGCCGCGGTGATCGGGAAGATCACGGTGCCCGACAGCGTGCTGTCACGGTGGCGGTGGATCGTCACGGGCCCTTGCGGCTGTTCCAGGTCGCGGCCGCGCATGATCATGTCGGTGGCGGTGGCGAATGGCGGCTCGGGCGCGAGCTTCAGCTCCTGATCCTCGGTGATGATGCCCTCGCGAAAGGCGACGGAGGAGATGTGCCCCTCCCCCACCGCGCGCATCGACATCAGGATGCGCATCGAGCCCGCCGGCATGCCCGACTGATCGACATGCGGCACCGCGCTGGGGTTCATCAGCGCGGCGGCGGCATAGCTGTATTCATGGCAGAAATAGGCGCCGATCAGCTGGCGCTTCTCGTCGCCGATCTCCGCGCCGTTGAGGTCGAGCAGTTCCTCGATCTGGTCGTAGCGCGTCATGAACACGCGGCGCGTCTGCCAGTGGCGCGCCTCGAAATCCTTGAGCACCTCTTCCAGCTGCTCGCGCGCCTCGCCCGTGCTCATGCCGAGCACCTCGGCGACCAGCCGCTGGGTGCGTCCGCCCGAGCTGCCCCAGGCGATGTGGAAAGGCCTGACCACCACGCGCGACGGATCCGCGTGCAGCCGCAGGCCGAAATTGCCCAGGTCCATGCCGTTCGTCGCCTCGCCCGCAGCCCGTGAATCCAGGCCGTTCGCGAGCGAGGCTACGCGGCGGCCGTCACCGGCCCTGCCACGCTTGAGGGCAGCTGGCCAAGCCCCGAAATCGCGCAGGAGGCGAGTTGCAGCGCCAGGATCGACTCCGCACCCTGGTTGCGGTTGAGCCCGGTCGGCATCAGCCCGTCGAAACACCCGCCATCGTCGCGGCTGGCGAGCGGCAGGTCGAGGTCGTTGGCGCCCAGGAACCAGCGATAGGCACGCTCCGCCTCGCGGAGCCATTTCGGATCGCGCGAGGCGCGGAACGCCTCGACGCACGCCTCGACGGTCGCCTGCGCCTCCAGCGGCTGCTGGTCGTATTTCAGCGGCTCGGCATAGGGACGCCCGAAGCTCTCGGTCCCGACCGCGCGGAACCGGCCCTCCGGCGAGGTCTGCTTGTCGCAGATCCAGGCCAGCGTGGAGAGGCCGCAATCGACCAGGTCCTGGCGGCCCAGCGCGCGGCCCGCCGCGATCAGCGCGTGCGGCAGGCGGGCATTGTCATAGGCGAGCACGATCTCGAACCATTGCCATTCGGGCCGCCGCGCCTCCGCGAGCAGGGCCAGATGCGTGTCGGGCAGCGCGCGCAGCAGCAACAGCGCCAGCTCGTGCCCGGGCCGCGCCTCCAGCATCGCGGCCGCGCCCAGCATCGCGAACGCCTGCGCGCGCAACGATTGCAGCTCCAGCGCCAGCGAGGCGGTGGCGTCGAACATCATCACCGCCCAGTCGCGGTGCTTGGCGTCGCGCGCGTCGCGCGCGGTGACGGCGAGCGCCCAAAGCGCCCGACCGTTCGAATCCTCCGAGCCCACCTCCTCGCACCAGCTGCGGTCGAACCGCATGAAGTTGCGGTAACGCCGCACATCCGGGTTCCAGGCATATTGGATGAAGGACGCGTAGATCGTCGTCCACTTGTCGCGCGTCACCTCGTCGACATTGGGGAGCGCGTTCATCAGCATCAGCGCGCGCGCATTGTCGTCGATGCAATAGCCGTGGCGGCGGTCCGGCACCGAATAGATCGAATGCTGGAGCATGCCAGTGGAGTCGCTCATCCGCTCCACCGCCGCCAGATCGGGACTCAACGGCGGCTGAGGCGCGGGTCGTGGGGCGAGGCGGCGCGGGCGCGCGGCGATGCCGTCGCCGGTCGCCGCCAGCATCGCCTCGGCGAGCCGGGACCAGATCATCGTGCGGCCACGCGCATAAACGCGTTGTTCCAGCGCGCGTCGCGCGGCGGGGTCACTGAGCAGGCCGGCGATCGCGCGCGAGAAGCCGTCGACATCGCCGAACGGCACCAGCACGCCATGATCGTCGGCGAGGATCTCGGTCGCATGGACATAGGGGGTCGACACCACCGCCTTGCCCATGCCCACCGCATAGGAGAGCGTGCCGCTCGTGATCTGCTGCGCGTTCTTGTACGGCGTGCAATAGACGTCGGCGGCCTGCAGATAGTCGATCAGGCGATCGTACAGGACGAACTCGTCGACAAAAGCGACATGGTCGCCGACGCCGCGCTCGACGGCGAGCGCCTTGAGGCGGTCGCGATAGGCTTCGCCCTCGCGCGCGAGCAGATGGGGGTGCGTCGCGCCGAGCACGACGTACAACAGGTCGGGATGCTCGGCGACGACGGCCGGCAAGCCCTCGATCACCGTCTCGATCCCCTTGCCCGGCGACAGCAGGCCAAAGGTGAGCACGACCTGACGCCCGGCCCAGCCGAAGCGGCCCTTCATCGTGTCCGGCTCCACCAGCGCGCGGTCGGGCACGCCATGCGGGATCAGCACCAGCTGGCGCGGGTTGGCGCCATAGATGCGCGTCAGGATCTCGCGCCCGCGCTCCGCCATGACGACGACGCGCGCGGCGCGGCGCAGCAGCCCCTCCATCACGCGACGCTGATCGGGATTGGGCTGTTCAAGGATGGTGTGCAGCGTGACGATCAGCGGCGCGGTGGTGCGATCGAGCAACTGGAGGATGTGGTCGCCCGCGACGCCACCATAGATGCCATATTCGTGCTGGAGCCAGATCGCGTCGGCGCCGTTCGCCTCGATCGCGCGGGCGGCATCGACATAGGCCGACAGGTCCTGTTCGGGGATCGCGCAGGTCACCTCGGGCGGATAGGCATGGGCGCCGGGCTTGTCGTCCATCGCATATACGTCGACGGCCACATCCGGAAACCGGTCGCGCATCGCGTTGAACACATCGGTGGTGAAGGTCGCGAGGCCACACTGGCGTGGGAGGAAATTGCCGATCAGCGCTAGCCGTCGGATCGTACCTGCCGCCGCGTGACCCATAAAACTCCTCGCTCGCGAACCTTGTCCCGGAATGAACCGCTCATGTACCGAAAGGTTGCGCATTTGTTGCGCTGCAACAAGGAACATATGGGACGAACGGACTGTTTCAAGCGGTCGCCCGATCTGGATCAGTCAATCAGCCGCGTCCGCGATAGGGCGCGACGCCCTGGTCGGGCAGCCACAGCCCGGCCGGCGGCGGGCCCGACTGCCAGAACACGTCGATCGGGATGCCGCCGCGCGGATACCAATAGCCCCCGATCCGCAGCCAGCGGGGCGCCATCTCCGCGTGCAGCCGCTCGCCGATGCCGACGGTACAGTTCTCGTGGAACGCGGCGTGGTTGCGAAACGCGCCCAGGAACAGCTTGAGCGACTTCGACTCGACGATCGTCTCGTCCGGCACGTAGTCGATGACGAGATGCGCGAAATCGGGCTGGCCCGTCACCGGGCAGAGCGAGGTGAACTCCGGCACGGCGAACCGCACCAGATAGGCGCGGCCGGGGCGCGGGTTGGGAACATAGTCGAGCACCGCGTCCGCCGGCGAGGCGGGCAGCGCGGAGGATTGACCTAGATGAAGCGGGGTCGTCATCGCGGCTATCTAGGAAGCGCCCGGGATCATAGGAAGCGCGGCCATGACCACGCTCGCGTTCGTGCTGGGCGACCAGCTCTCCCCCACCCTGTCCTCGCTCACCGATGCCGACCCGGCCGACACGGTCGTGCTGATGGCGGAGGTGGCGGACGAGACGGGCTATGTGCGGCATCACCAGGCCAAGATCGCCTTTCTGTTCTCGGCGATGCGCCACCATGCGGCGGCGCTCGGCGCGGCGGGCTGGCGGGTCGACTATGTGCGGCTGGAGGATGCCGACAACAGCGGCAGCTTCACCGGCGAGCTCGCGCGCGCGATCGAGCGGCACGCGCCCGACCGGATCGTCGTCACCGAATCCGGCGAATGGCGCGTCGCGGCGATGCTGGACAGCTGGTCGACGCGGTTCGGCCTGCCCGTCGAGATCAGGGGCGACGACCGGTTCCTGGCCAGCCATGCCGATTTCGGCGAATGGGCGGGGCGCCAGCGCGGGCTGACGATGGAATGGTTCTATCGCGAGCAGCGTGCCCGCTACGGCCTGCTGATGGACGGCGCCAAGCCGGCGGGCGGACGCTGGAACTTCGACAAGGAGAACCGCAAGCCCGTCGCCGGCGACCTGCTGATGCCCCGGCCGCTGTCGTTCGCGCCGGACGAGATCACGCTGGAGGTGCTGGACCTGGTGCGCCGCCGGTTCGGCAACCATCCGGGCTCGCTCGACGGCTTCGACTGGGCGGTGACGGCGGCGGACGCGCAGCGGCAGGCGGAGGCGTTCTTCGCGCACGCGCTGCCCCGGTTCGGCGACTATGAGGACGCGATGGTGACGGGCGAGCGCCACCTGTGGCACTCGATCCTGTCGCCCTACCTCAACGCCGGGCTGCTGCTCCCGCTCGACCTGTGCCGCCGCGCGGAGGCCGAGTATCGCGCGGGGCGCGCGCCGATCAACTCGGTGGAAGGCTATGTCCGCCAGATCCTGGGCTGGCGCGAGTACATGCGCGGCATCTATTGGCGCGAGGGACCGGACTATACCAAGCGCAACTTCCTGGGCCACACGCGGCCACTGCCCGGCTGGTACTGGACGGGCGAAACGGACCTCCACTGCCAGCGCGAGGCGATCGGGCAGACGCTCGCCACCGCGCACGCGCATCATATCCAGCGGCTGATGGTGACCGGCAATTTCGCGCTGCTGATCGGCGCCGACCCCATGCAGGTCCAGCAATGGTATCTGGAGGTCTATATCGACGCGTATGAATGGGTGGAGGCGCCCAACACCTTGGGGATGAGCCAGTTCGGCGACGGCGGGCTGCTCAGCACCAAGCCGTACATCTCGTCGGGCGCGTATATCGACCGGATGAGCGACTATTGCCGGCACTGCCGCTATGACGTGAAACAGCGCGTCGGGCCGGACGCCTGCCCGTTCAACGCGCTCTACTGGGACTTCCTGGCGCGCCACGAGGACAAGCTGCGCGGCAACGGCCGGCTGCGCGGGCCATACCGGACCTGGGACCGGTTCGCGCCGGAGACGCAAGGAGAGGTGCGCGCGCAGGCGGCGGGCTACCTGGCCACGCTGGACGCGGGCGGGGCGGTGTATTGAAATCCTCCCCGGGACGGGGAGGTGGCGCGCGGCGTAGCCGCGTGACGGAGGG
>NZ_CAHJWX010000050.1 GCF_903643065.1 Sphingomonas bacterium
GCGTCGGGGGAGGCGAGCGCCGGCGCGGCGGCGATCAGCGCCGCCGTCCGGGCCTTCAGCGCCGCGATCTGGGCGGGCTGGTCGCGGTTCTGCGCGCTCAGGACCGCGAACCGCTCGTTGCGCGCCTTAAGCCAGTCGTCGAGATTGTCCTCCGGCCCGGCCGCCCATGACGCCGCCGCCATCAGCGTGGCGCCCATGGTAACGGCGCGGCCCAGACGGAACCATGGGCGACGTCGGAGCTTTCGTCCGGCGTTCCCAGCGAAAGGTGAGCCATGAAGGCCAGGATGATGATCGCGGTCGCGGCGCTGTCGACGATCGCGACGGCGGGGTGCAGCCGCCCGGGCAGCGATGTCGGCGCGAACATCGCGGCGTCGCATGACAACGCCGCCGACGCGATCGACAACCGCGCGGACGTGCTCGACAACAGGGCCGATGCAATGCGCAACGAGGCGAAGCAGACGCGCGATTGGGGCAAGGACCTGAAGAAGGAAGCCGACACCATCGCCAAGCATGGCGGCCACCCCGACCAGGCCACGCTCAACCAGATGTAGTCGCGGCCACCGCGTCACGCGGTCGCCACCTCGCGAACCGTCGCCGGCGCGAACCCCGCCTCGTCGACCTCGTAGTTATGGACGAAGTCGCGGGGCACGTCGGGGCCCCAATTGGCGAGGCTGTCGGCCATGTCGTAGTTGGTCGGCGTCCACAGCGCGTAATCGTCGATATGGTCCATGTCGGAATAATATTCGAACCACGATCCCCATGGGTCCTGGATGTAGTGGAAGAAGTTCGACCCGATCGTGTGCCGGCCAAAGCCCCAGTCGCCCAGCTTGGTCCTGGCGAGCAGCGCCCGGCCGTTGCGGCCGACCGCGTCTGGATCGTGGACCATGAAGCTCGCATGGTGGAAGCCGATGCCGGGCGACTTGGCGAAGGCGACGACGTGGTGGTCGCTGTCCTTCCTCGCGCAGCAAAAGGCGATGATGTCCTGCGCGCGGTCGGCCAGCCCCATGCCGAGCGCGTCGGACATGAATGCGACGCTCGCCGGCACGTCGGGGCTGAACACCAGGATATGGCCCAGCCGCAGCGGCCTGGCGGGGCCGTAGGAGGCGCCGGGCAGCATCGCCGAGCGGCGCTTGCGCACCGTCAGCCCCGGCGCGTTGACCTGGAACGGCTCGGCCGCCTCCAGCTCGGGATCGGCGGGCCGCTCCGATAGGCGGATCAGCATGCCGTGCGGGTCCTCCACCCACAGCCCGTTATCCTCGAACCCGTCCGGTGCGGCGACCACGGTGCCGCCGTGCGCGGCGACGTCGCCCGCCATGCGATCGAGCTGGTCGGCGCGCAGCGAGATGTGGTGGAGGCGTTTCTTGGGATAGCCGCCGAGCAGCACGATCGAGTCGCGATCCTGGCCGGGACAGCGCAGCCGGGCGATGTCACCCTCCACGTCCGCCACCAGCCCGGCATCGGTGTAGAAGGTCACGCCCGGCTCAAGGTCCGACACCTCCAGCGTGAACGACAAGGGGCCCAGCACCGCCATCTCAGTCTACTCCTGTCGCGCCGCGACGCGGTTCTCGATCGCGCCGATGCCGTCGATCTCGCAGCGTACCACATCGCCCGGTTGCAGGAACACCTGCGGCTCCATGCCGACACCCACGCCCTCGGGCGTGCCGGTCGCGATCAGGTCGCCCGGCTCCAGCGTGAACGCGGTCGACAGGTACGCGATCTGCGCCCACAGGTTGCTGACCATCTGCGACGTGTCGCTCGATTGCCGCAGCTCGCCGTTGACGTAGCAGCGCAACGCCAGCGCATGCGGATCGGTCAGCTCGTCGGCGGTGACGATCCACGGCCCGATCGGCCCATGCGTGTCGAACGACTTGCCCATCGTGAACGTGGGAGTGTGGAACTGCCAGTCGCGCGCCGACACGTCGTTGGCGACGGTATAGCCGAAGACGTGCGCTGGCGCGTCCGCCTCGCTGACCTTCTTGGCCGCCGTGCCGATCACCGCCGCCAGCTCGACCTCGTAATCCAGCTTCTCGGTGACGCCGGGCTCGATCGCGTCATACGGCCCCGCGATGCAGGTCGTCTGCTTGTTGAACCAAGTCTGGTGCTTGGCGCGCGCGACGCCCAGCTTGTCGGCCTCGGCGACATGCTTGGCGTAGTTCATGCCGATCGCCAGATACTTGCCCGGCCGCTCGATCGGGGCGAGCAGCTCCGCGTCCGCCAGCGCGACGGCGGGGGCGGCCGTGCCGACATGATCCGCGATCCGGTCCAGCGCCGCCTGGCCGCCGTCGATCACCGCCGCCATCGTCGACAGACCGATCGCGTCGAGCGGCACGATGCCATCGGCCTTGACCGCGCCGACCCGTGCCGTTCCGTCCTGCTTATACCTGACCAGTTTCACCGCATCATCCTCATCTAGATCGTCTTCGCGCCTATACCGCGACTGGCGGGATGCGGAACAGCGCCTGTGCGTTCTCGTGCGTGATCTTCGCCCGCGTAGCGTCGTCCAGCGGCGTGGCCCTGATGAACGGCACCGCGTCGGACGTCTGTTCGTACGGATAGTCGATCGCGAACATGATCCGGTCGGGGCCGAACATGTCGAGGCAGAACTTCAGCGGCGGCGCGGTGTTCATGCCGCTGGTCGTCATGTAGAAATTGGTGCGGAAATACTCGGAGGGCAGGCGGCCGAGCTGCTTCATCTTCAGCGGCCCGAGCCCGCCGCGCCGGACGATGTTCGCATAGCGGTTGTCGAGCCGATCCAGCCAGAAGGCCAGCCCCTCGCCCAGATGGCCGAGCACGATCTTGAGCGTGGGAAAGGCATCGAACACGCCGCCCATGATCATCCTGACCACATGCACCGACGCGTCCGCGCCGAACCCCCAGAGCGCGCCCATCATCCCGTAATCCTGGTACGGCGCGATCATCGCGTCCGACGGGAAGGTAGGGTGGATGTAGATCGGCGCGTCGCACGCCACCGCCGCTTCCAGGATCGGCCAGAATTTCGGATCGTCCAGATACTCGCCATGCGTGTGCGAATTGAGGATGACCCCGTTCAGCCCCAGCTCGCGTATCCCGCGCGTCACCTCGCGCGCGGCGGCGGCGGGGTCCTGCGGCGCGATCGCGGCGAGCCCGGCGAAGCGGGTGGGGTGGCGCGCGATCGCCCGGACCAGCGTCTCGTTGGCGATCTGGGCGAGATCGGTGCCGAGCGCGGCGTCGAACGCCTGCACCCCCGGCGCTGCGATGCCGAGCAGATGCACGTCGACGCCATATTCGTCCATCTCCGGTAGGCGGAGGTCGAGATCGGTGAACTGCCGCACCACCTGCGCCTGCCGGTAATAGATGGCGAGGTAGCGCGACGGCGCGGTATCGATCCGCTCCGTCAGCTTGAGATACTCGTCGATATATTCGACGGGAGCGAAACCTTCCTCGGTCGCGATCAGACGCACGGCTTGCAAGCTCCATGGTCGAGGCGGGACGTGCCGGAAACCGGTGCTGCGGCCATCGCGTCCATTCCTCTCGCGTGCCACCAAATTGGTGTCATCGTCAGGGCCGGACATAGGCAAGGCCCAGGCCGAACCGCAGATAACAAATAATACCGTCCGATACCGGTGACCGGTATGGATCGGTTGTCCGGCGCCACCGAGTGACCTACACCCGCTTGGCCGTTCCGCCACGCGGATCATGAGGATCGATCGTGAAGCTCAGCCATCTGCGTGACGTGATCGCCGTCGCCGAACATGGCAGCCTGCGCGCCGCGGGTCGCCGGATCGGCGTCGCGCAGCCCGCGATCACGCGCAGCATCCGCGAGGTCGAGCAGGAGCTGGGCGCGACCCTGTTCGAGCGGCACGCCCGCGGCGTGCGGCTGACCGAGATCGGCACGGCGTTCGTGCGGCGGGCGAGCGCGGTGCACGCCGAACTGCGGCGCGCGCGCGAGGAAGTGGATCAGCTGAAGGGACGCGCGGTCGGCGAGGTCTCGGTCTCGCTGTCGACCGCGTCGAGCCTCAGCCTGATGCCGTCGGCGGTCCAGGCCTTCCGCAAGCGATGCCCCGACGCGCTGCTCAAGATCTCCGAAAGTTTCTTTCGGCCGATCGAGACGGACATCTTGGCCGGTGCGATAGACTTCTATGTCGGTCCGATCGAGATCGATCAGGTGTCGCAACAGTTCACCGTGGAGAAATTGTTCGAAAACCGTCGCCTCATCCTGGCGCGCAAGGATCATCCGCTCTCCAACGCGCGCAAGCTGAGCGATCTGGTCGATGCGGAGTGGGTCCGGCCCGTGCTGTCCGGCAACAATACCGACGTCGATGTCGATTTTCTGTTCAAGGAACAGGGATACGATCCGCCGCGGGTGGCCCTACACGCCCGGTCGGCGATGGTGATGCTGCTGGTCACCATGAACTCCGACCTCCTCACCATCCTGCCCGAGCAATGGCTCGACTTTCCGCTGTTATCGAATCTGGTCGCGCCGCTCCCGCTCGACGAGCCGCTGGCTGGAACACCGATCTGCATCGTGCGCCGCCGCGACATGCCGCTGACCCCGCTCGCCGAGATCTTCTGCGATCTGATGCGCCGCGCGGCGCTGAACTACGTGCATCGCCGTGAGGCGGGACGCGGGCAATAGCCCGCGACGTGATAGCATCGCGTTGTCAACCCGGCGCATTTCACATCGGGCTCCCGCTGTCGCGTTGGTCGAGCGCACGCTAACAGGGCTGGTGCGGGAACCGACCCGATTTCAGCGCACCAGGAGCGGATATGACGAACCCTGACACGTCCGTCGTGATCATCGGCGCCGGGCCGAGCGGTCTTGCGCTGGCCATCGAGCTGGGCATGGCCGGTGTCGATTGCGTGGTGGTGGAGCGCAACGACCGGGTCGGCTACGCGCCGCGCGCCAAGACCACCAACGTGCGTACCCGCACGCATCTGCGCCGCTGGGGGATCGCCGACCGGCTCGCGGCCGCCTCCCCGTTCGGGGTCGACTATCCGACCGACGTGGCGTTCGTCACCAAGCTGGGCGGGCCGCTGGTGGCGCGTTTCCCGAACTCGTTCAACTGCGCGCCGGCGCGCGACGAGCGTTATCCCGAGCACGGCCAGTGGATCCCGCAATACAAGCTGGAGCAGGTGTTGCGCGAGCAGGCGGAGACGCTGCCGACGGTGCGGCTCCAGTTCTCCACCGAGTTTGCCGGCGCGACGCAGGACGAGGACGACGTCAGCGTGACGCTCCGGCGCATCAACGGCGGCGAGGAAGAGACGCTGACGGCGCGCTACCTGGTCGGCGCCGATGGCGCGCGCAGCGGCGTGCGCGAGGCGATCGGCTCGGGCATGTCGGGCACCTATGGCCTGTCGCGCAACTACAACATCGTGTTCCGCGCGCCGGGGCTGGCGCAGGCGCACCGGCATGGGCCCGGCTCGATGTACTGGCAGCTCAACCCGGCCATGCCCGGGCTGATCGGGCCGATGGACGCGGACGACATCTGGTTCTTCATGCCGACCCGGCTGGCCAAGGACACCGTCATCACGCCCGACGTCGCGGCGGCGATGATCCGCGAGGCGACCGGCATCGACCTGCCGTACGAGATCCTCAGCAGCGACGAGTGGGTCGCCAGCAGCCTGATCGCGGACCGCTATCGCGACCGCCGCCTCTTCCTGGTCGGCGACGCCTGCCACCTGCATCCGCCGTTCGGCGGCTATGGCATGAACATGGGCGTCGCCGACGGCGTCGATCTGGGCTGGAAGCTGGGCGCGGTGCTGAGCGGCTGGGGCGGACCGGCGCTGCTCGACAGCTACGAGATCGAGCGGCGGCCCACGCACGAGGCGGTGATGGCGGAGGCGACCGCCAACCATTCGATCCTGTCCAACGACCTGTGGCGAGACGGGATCGACGCCGACGGCGCCGAGGGCGACCGGCTGCGCGCCGAGGCGAGAGAGCGGATCGTCGCCGCCAAGGAGCGCGAGTTCCGCACGCTGGGGACGGTGCTGGGTGGCTGCTATCGCGAGTCGCCGGTGATCGTCGGCGAGGACGAGGGCGACGTGCCGACCACGCCCGTCGACGGGCGCGTCTACACGCCGACCAGCCATCCGGGCTGCCTCGCGCCGCACCGCTGGCGCGCCGACGGCTCCTCGCTCTACGATGCGTTCGCCAACAAGATCGCGCTGGTCTGCCGGCCCGAGGCGGCGGCGGGGGACATTGAGCGGGCGGTCGCGCAGGCCGGGGCCGTGCCGCTGGCCGTGGTCCACCTGACGGAGGAGGAGGCCGGCGAGCTATACCCGGCGCGGTTGACGCTGGTGCGGCCCGACCAGTTCGTGGCGTGGCGCGGCGATCGCTGGGAGGACGGGTTGCTCGACATCGTCACCGGGCAGCGCGAGCATGCGGCGACCGCGCGCGAGGCCGTCCGGCAGGACGCCTAAAGCCCGAGCGCGGCGCGCGAGCGGTCTTCTTCCGCCAGCAAGCGCGCATAGGCAGGCAGGGCGTCGGTCAGGCGTTCGGGCAGGGCAGCCAGCATCGGGTGGGCGTCGGCGTCGATCCCGTTCCGGCGCGCGACCGAGAAGGTCCAGTCGACGTACACGTCGGCGATCGTCGGCTCGCCCGCCCACCAGCCACGCTCGGCCAGCCGCCGCTCGGCATAGCCGAACGACTTTTTCGCGAGCTCCTTGGACTTCTCGCGCACCCCCTCGACCTCGCCCGTCGTCAGCCGCTGCGGATTGGCGAGGCCGCGAATCTGGACGTGAACGGTGCCGGCGCAGAAGGACAGGCCGCTCATCGTGTCCGCGAGCAGGCGCGGCGCGGCGTCGCGCGGGAAGATGCCGCTGTCGGGCCGCAGCGCCGCAAGATAGGTCAGGATGGCGATGTTCTCCGCCAGCGGCACGCCGTCGGCGATCAGCAGCGGCACCTTGCCGAGCGGCGAGATGGCCATGTATTCGTCGCCGTTCTGCGCGCCCTTGGTGATGTCGACCAGCTCCAGCTTATGGTCGAGCCCCGCCATCTCCAGCGCGCAGACGGTGACGCGCGAACAGGCGCCCGGAAAGTGATAGAGCGTCAGCTCGGGCTGGGTCATGCTAGTCCTGTTCGGTTTGTCGCCCGCCTCGCACGGGCGGTGCGAGGCGGGGGTCGATCGGCGACGGGCGGGGTCAGGCGCCTTCGAGCGGCGAATCCTCGACCGCGCGCGGCCCGATCGGGTGATAGGTCTTGAGCGACGCCTCGTCCTCGCCCGCCAGCAGGCGCTGGTACAGGTCCTCGGGGTCGACATCGACGCCGATCGCGTTCTGGCGGAAATTCTCGGTGAAGAAGAACTCGCCCGCCTCCTCGACCGTGTCGCAGTTGTCGACCTGCAGCTCGATATTGTTGCCTTCGGGATCGGCGTAATAGAGCGACGTGGTCGGGCCGTGATTGACGCCCCAGACCGGCTTGATGCCATGATCGCGCAACTTGGCGTAATTGGTCAGCAGGTCGCGCATCGAATCATAGGTGAAGGCGAAGTGATGGACGCCGAACGTCCCCTTGGCGGCTGGCGCCAGACCGGGAATGTGGATTAGCGCGACGCGATGATGCTCGTCGTCATAGGCGAGGAACGCGATATGCTCCGATTCGAAGGCGGCATGGGAATTGAGCACCAGCTTGTACCAGGCCACCATCTCGTCGAACCGCGACGTGCGCAGGACGACATGGGCGAGGCGCGCCGGCGGCACGATCGCGTCGGCGGTGGCGGGCGGGGCGGTATGAAGGGCGGTCGCCATCATCTTCTCCTGTCAGGCGCTTCCCGTTCGGGAGCTAGCGTCCCGCTAGATCATCAAAGCGCCGCCGTCGCGAGATATCTGTTCGCCGCGATCGATGCCCGGGACCGATCACATCAGGCGACCATCCGGTGACGTCCAGCGCCGACCGCTCGCCGTCGCCGGTCCGCGTCAGGCGTGGCGCCGTTTCGGTGAAGAACAGGCTGACGACGATGCCGGCGACCAGGCCCGCCAGCGCCAGCCACAGCACGTTCTGGATGCCGTGATGCTGGGCGATATAGCCGCCGAGCGAGGGCGCGACGCCGCCGCCGAAGATCTCCGCCACCGCCGCCACCACGCCGATCACGCCGCCGACCATCCCGGGCGGCGCCGCTTCCGACGCGATCGGCCCGCTGATCAGGCTGAGCAGCCCGAACGAGAAGCAGGACGCGAGGAACAGTGTCGCGAACAGCAGCGGAATGCCGCTCGCCGCGTCGAGGCGGGTGAATAGCAGCAGGAACGCGCTGCTGACCGCGAAGCCGGTGATCGCGACCGCGCGCCGGCCGAGCCGGTCGGAGGTCGCCGGCAGACCCCATTGGCCCAGGAAGCCGCCGAAGCCGATCGCGGAGGTGATCCCCGCCGTGGCGCCGTCGCTGAGGTGCAGGTAACCGCTCAGATAGGCGGGGGTGAAGGCGGACAGCACGAAGATGCCGCACATCGCGCACAACTGCCCCGCCATGCTGAGCGGCAGGTTGCGGTGGCTGAGCAGCGCGGCGGCGGTCAGCCGGGGCGGCGTGACGACGGCGCCGCCGGCGGCCTGACCGGCGCGC
>NZ_CAHJWX010000051.1 GCF_903643065.1 Sphingomonas bacterium
CGCGCCGCCGCCGCCGGCGTAGTCGGCCGTGATCCGCTCGGACAGCGCGCGCGACCGCGCGACCAGATCGTCGACCTCGCTCATCGCGCGGCTACACCGCTTCCAGCTTGAATTGCGCCGGGGTCGGACCGCTCAGCTGCCCCTGCTGCGCGCCCTCGGCGCGCGCGATATAGCCCTTCGACTTCTCGACCTCGCCGCCCAGCGCGGTAACGGTGGTCTTCATCGAGTCGAGCGCCTTGAGCTTGAACGTGTCGATCGCGTCCATCGTATCATAGATGTTCTGGAACGCGCGCTGCAGCGTTTCCAGCGGAATGGTGGCCGACGCCGCCTGTTCGTGGATGCGCGCGGTGTTGCTCTTGAGCAGCTTGCCGGTGGAGTCGATGATGTTGGCGGTGGTCGTGTTGAGCTGCGTGATCTGTTCCAGCACGAGGCGCTGGTTGGTCAGCGCCTGCGCGACGGTGACGGCGGTGCGCAGTGCCGAGACGGTGGTGGTGGACGCGCGATCGACGCCCTTTACCAGCTCGACATTGTTCTTCTTGACGAGGTCGAGCGCCAGATAGCCCTGCACGGTGACCGCCATCTGGGTCAGCAGGTCCTGCGTGCGCTGGCGAGTGTAGAACAGCGCGGTCTCGCGGATCGCCTTGGCCTTGGCGGGATCGGTATGGTCCAGCTCGTTCGCCTTGTCCTCCAGCCGGGTGTCCATCGTCCTGGACAGCAGGATCATCTGCTCCAGCTTACCCATCGCCGCCCACAGGTTCGCGCGCTCGGTGTCGATCGCGGCATTGTCCATTAACAGCTCGTCCTTGCCCGAGGCGAGGCTCTTCAGGATCTGGCTGATATGGGTCTGCGAAGATTTGTAGCTGTCGAAATAGGTCCGCATCTTGTTGCCGAACGGGATGATGCCGAACAGCTTTTTCGACGCGGACAGGTTGCCCTGCTTGCCGGGATCGAGGTCCTCGACGACGCGGCGGAGCTGCGCCAGGTCTTTGCCGACGCCGGTGTCGCCGTCCATCGCGCGGACGGGGCGGTCCAAGAAGCGGTTGGACTGGCCGGCGGCGTCGCGAATCTCCTTGGCGCCCATCGCGGTGATCGCGTCTACGCGTCGGCCGAAATCGGGCGAGTTGACGTCCTGCGCGACGAGATCGGTGACGAAGCCCTCGACGCGCTCGTCCAGCTTGGACTTCACGTCGGCGGCGACCGGCACCAGCCCCGCCGCCTTTTCCGCCCGCACCACCGGCACCGGATCGGGCGGGGTGAGCGTGAGCGGCTTGTCCGCCGTGATCGTGGTCGCGTCCGTCGCCATGCTGGGCCCCTCGTGTGCTAGGCTTATAACACAGCCGGTTCGGCTGACAACGATGGATAGGACGTGCTATGGACATCTAGCAAGGACAGCGAGCCCGAACGCGATGAACGAGATGACGCCGATCCGTCCCGACCTTGCCGAAGCCTCGACCATCGGCAACAGGCAGGCGCTGCTGCTGCCGGACGACTGGCCTGCGCTCGCGCCGGGAGCGTGGATCATCGAACGCCGAGCCGGCGGCCTGACGTTATTTCCGTTCGTCGAGGATAACTGGCGCTGGGCCAATGACTTGGCCGGCAGCATGGACGATGATTGGGCTCGTAGCGTCGAGGAAGGCCGGATCGGTCCCGATCATCCCGATAACGCGCTGGACGACGAACCCGTCTTTGATTGATGCGGTACCTGCTCGACACTAACATCGTCATTGCGGTGCTGAACCGTCGTTCGGACATAACGATCGCTCGTCTCGCCGCGCGGCGGGCTGACGTGGCGATGTCCGCGATCGTCGCCTTCGAACTGTCCTATGGCGCGTATAACAGCGCGAAGCCGATCGAGAACTTGCGCCGGATGTACTCGATTGATCTCCCGATTCTTGAGTTGACCACCGCCGATGGTGTTCAGGCCGGTTGCATCCGTGCGGCGCTTCGGGCGGCGGGAACGCCGATCGGCCATTATGACGTATTGATCGCTGGGCAGGCGCTCGCTCGTGACATGACGGTCGTGACCAACAATACGGGCGAGTTCGCCCGCGTCGCCGGCCTCAAGCTGGAGGACTGGACGGCGCCCTGAGCGCCGTCCGACTGACTTACTTCCCCAGCGCCGTGCGCAGCTGCGCGCCCGCGAACTGTTGCGCGGCGAGCGCTTCCGGGATCACCGCGTCTGCGCCGAAGAACTCATGCGTGGTGCCCGGATATTCGCGGCGCGTGACCTTGACGCCGGCGGCGCGGAGCTTGGCCTCCAGCATCTGCCCGTCGGAGCGTAGCGGATCGATCTGCGCCGCGATGATCGTCACCGGCGGCAGGCCGTGCAGGTCGGCGGCGACGAGGTTGAGACGCGGGTCGCTCGCGTCGGCGGGCGAGCGGGTGGTGTGATAGACGAACCAGGCGATCCCCGCGCGGCTGAGCGGCATCGCGTTCGCATTCTCCTGATACGACGGGGTGTTCAGATCGGTGCCGGCGACCGGGTAGACCGCCAGGATCGCGACCGGGAGCGGCTTGCCGGCGGCGCGCGCGGCGATCGCGGTGGCCACCGCCAGGTTGCCGCCCGCGCTCTCGCCGGCCAGCACCATCTTCGCCGGATCGCCGCCCAGCGACGCGGCGTTGGCGAGTGCCCATTGATAGGCGGCATAGGCATCGTCATGCTGACCGGGGAACTTGGTCTCGGGCGCGAGGCGGTAATCGACGGAGATCACGATCGCGCCTGTCTCGCGGACCAGCGCGCGGGGGCTCGAATCATAGACAGCGCTCGACGCGATCACCCAGCCGCCGCCGTGGAAATAGAGGATGACGGGCAGGCGACCGGCCCTCGGCGCGGCGGGCTTGTACAGCTTGGCGTGAAGCGGGCCGGCGGCGCCGCGCACGGTGATGTCGGTAGCGTTGACGCCCGGCGGCGGCGTCGTCGGCTTGCCCTGCTGGGTCAGCACCGCCTTCACGCCGTCGGCGAAGGTGGGCTGGAGGCGCGCCTCGACCGGCTCCAGCGTGTGGATCGGCTTCATGTTCATCGCCTTGAGCGCGTCCAGCACGGCCTGGTTCGCCGCCACCGGCTTGACGCCGCTGGACGGGATGCCGGGCTGACCCTGCGGCATCGCGCCCATTTGCGCGGCGAGTGGCGCGGCGAAGATGAAGGCGGCGGCGGCGAGCAGGGCGGGGGCATATCGACGATGCATCATTTCTCTTGTTCCCAACGATTTCTTAGTTGGGCGGCTGAACGGATCGTTAAGGTTCCGGTTCCCGACTGGAAAATCTAACGTGGATCAATGACTTGGCTATTCGGAACTTTACCAATGACTGGGCGCTGTATTGCTGAGCCCCGGTTCGGAGAACTGTCATGTTGTCGCGTTTCACTCTTGCCGCCTGCCTGTTCGCCGCGCCGGCGATGGCGCAATTGTCGCCCCCGCCCGCACCGCCCGAGGCGAACACGCAGGCGCAGCCGTTTCTGATGGCGGCTGGCGAGTCCGACGTGTACGAGATCACGTCTAGCCAGATCGCGCTGACCAGATCGCAGAACCCAGCGGTGAAGCGCTACGCCACCGAGCTGATCGGGCATCACACGATGACTACCAACAACGCGCTCAAGGCGGCCAAGGCGGGCGGGGTGACGCCGCCGCCGCCGGTGCTCGACGCCAGCTTCCGCGCGCTGATCTCCGAGCTGCAGAACGCCGCGCCCGGCGACTTCGACAAGCTGTACATCGGTCAGCAGATCCCGGCGCATCAGGGCGCGCTGGCGTTGCAGACGGCTTATTCGCAGGGCGGCGATGTCGCGTCGCTGCGCGCGGCGGCGAAGAGCGCGCTGCCGTACGTGAAGCAGCATCTGGTCGAGGCACAGACGATGCAGAAGAAGATGATGGCGATGTGAGCATCGCGGTGGCCGGACGAAACAAACCCCGCCGGCCACCGCCCTGATCGATCTTCTCGGTCAGCGACACAAGGAGCGTACCACCTGGCTTCCGCCGCGTCAGGGCGGAGGTGGTCGCGCGGTGGCTGACTGCTCGGCCAGGCGGCGACGCTCACGAGGCCCATAATGGGGGGATGGTGCCACGGTCGGTGCGGGTAACCATGGTGCCGTCGTGCCCTGCCAGGCGTTGATGTGTCGAGTCGACGCCATCCATGCGGGACCCGTCCCGAGCAACGCGCGACGCCATCGTTCTGCCTCCGCGAAGACGCGAAACTGCAACTGGCCGACCCTAGCCGCCGATGGCTGAAAGGGGTCCTGCATGTTTCGTATCCTCCCCGGCGTCGCCGCCGTCCTGCTCGCCTGTTCCTCATCCGCCGTGCTCGCCCAGGCGACGGCGCAGCCCCAGCTACGTGGCGGCGAATCCGACGCGTCGGCCGACGTCATCGTCACCGCGCAGAAGGTCGAACAGCGGATCGAGGACGTGCCGCTGACGGTGACCGCCGTGACGGGTCAGCGCATGGCGGATCTCGGCGTCAACTCGCTGTCGGAGGTAGCGTTGTATGTTCCCGGCCTGCGCATCCAGGAGCAGAGCGCCAATAATCCCGGCTTTGTGATCCGCGGCATCACCTCGGACAACGGCTCCGCCCAGCAGGGCGCGCGCGTCTCGCTCTTCTATGACGGCGTCGACATCTCGCGGACGCGGGGCGCCTATCAGGACCTGTACGACATCGAGCGGATCGAGGTGGTGAAGGGCCCGCAGGCGACGCTGTTCGGCACCGCCGCCGAGGTCGGCGCGGTCAACATCATCTCGGCGCGTCCCCGATCCGGCACGGAGGCGAACCTGACCGCGTCGTACGGCAACTACGACCGGACGCAGGTGTCGGGCTATCTGAACGCCGGGAGCGACACGCTCGCCGGGCGGCTAGCCTTCGCGTACAAATACCGCAACGGCTATGTCCGCAACATTGCCGGCAGCCCCAACGTCGCCAACCAGAACCAGGGCCGCGTCGATCAGGACGATCTGAACGGCCAGGATCAGCGCGGCGTTCGTGGATCGTTGCGCTGGCGGCCGACCGGCCGGGTCACGGTCGACCTGGTCGGCACCTATGACGGCCAGGGCAATCCCGGCACCGCGTTCAAGAGCCGCGTGTTCGCGCCGACCGGCGGACAGACCGGCGATTATGGCCGCGCCGAGCTGTCCGGCTCCCCGTTCAGCGCGGCCGTGCTGGGCGACAGCAAGCTGGGCCTCAAGCGCGACGTGTAGGACGCGAACCTGACGGTGCAGGTCGATCTGGCGCCCGGCATCACCTTCACCACGGTCAACGGCTATCGCCGCTTCAACGCCAACGAGGTGTTCGACGCGGATGGCGGCCCCGCCTGGTATCTGGAGTTCGCCGAGGATGCCCGGGGCGACCAGTGGAGCCACGAAAGCCGCTTCGCGTTCACCGGCAGCCACCTTCGAGCCTCGTTCGGCTGGAACGCGTTCTTCGAGAACGGTTTCCAGCGCGTGCCCTTCTCGACCGAGGAGGGCACCTACCTCGCCTGTTCCGTCACGGGAGCCTTCGCGCCCTTCCGCGCGGCGCTGAACGGGCAGGGCGTGCCGACCGGCACCGCCTGTGTCCGCCCCGACGGGACCATCCCCGCCGCGACGCTCGCCAGCCGCATCCTGACCCGCGGCGCCGCGACCCAGGTGCCGTACCAGTCGGTGTTCACGAATTTCGGCGAGAACGACACCTATTCGGTGTTCGCCGACACGACCTGGCTGCCGACGCACCGCGTCGAGATCACGGCGGGCGCGCGCGTGCTGATCGAGGACCGGCAATCGGGCTATAGCAGCGTTCAGCCCAATTCGGCCATCCTGGCGGGCGTGGGCGTACGCACCAGCCTGCTCGGCATCGCCAGCACCAATGGGACCAAGTTCGAGGCGGAGCGGAGCTTCCAGGCCGTCCTGCCGCGCGTCAACGCGCTGTTCCGGGTGGCCGACGGCCTCAACCTGTACGCCACGATCAGCAAGGGGCGCCGATCGCCGGTGGTGCAGCTGACCGCGGTCACGGCTGGCACGGGCGCGGCGCCCGCGTTGCAGATCGTGCCGGACGAGGTGGTGTGGAACTACGAGGCCGGCGTGAAGGCGCGGCTGGGCGGGCTGACCGGCACGCTGTCGGCCTTCTACCAGGATTATGACGGCTTCCAGGTCTCGGTCATCAACCCCGACGGGACCACGACCACCCAATCGGCGGGGTCCGCCAAGGATCCGGGCGTCGAGGCGGAGGCGACCTACAGCGTCGGCAAGGCGCTGTCCGTGTTCGGCAGCTTCGCCTATCTGGACGGCAAGATCGATCGCGGGGGCAATGTCGCGCCGACCTATGCCGGCGCGCGTTTCCGGCTTCAGCCCAAATACACCGCGTCGGGCGGCGCGACGCTGCGCCTGCCGCTGGGGCGCCGGGCGACCGTTTATGCCACGCCGTCGGCGACATACCAGTCGAAGGAATATTTCGAGCTGCCCAACACCGAGGCGATCAGCCAGGGCGGCTACACGCTCGTCAACCTGCGCGCGGGCATCGAACTGGACGACGGCCGCTTTCGCATCGGCGGCTTCGCGCGGAACCTGCTCGACAAGCGCTACCTGCTCGACGCCGGCAACACGGGCGGCGCGTTCGGCGATCCGACCTATATCGCCGGTGAGCCGCGCTTCTATGGGGTGGAGCTGGGCGGGCGCTTCTAGCGGCGCGACGGCGAGGCGCCGTACGTTGCACGCGGCCGGCGGGCGACCCTTTCCGCAATGCGGCAATTCGGCTAAGGGCGCGCGACCTTTTCCGGGAAAACATGATGAACCTGCGCAACGTGGCGATCATCGCCCACGTCGATCACGGCAAGACCACGCTCGTCGACCAGCTCTTCCGCCAGTCCGGCACCTTCCGCGACAACCAGCGGATCGAGGAACGGGCGATGGACTCCAACGACCTGGAGAAGGAACGCGGGATCACGATCCTGGCCAAGTGCACCTCCGTCGAATGGCCCCCCGCGGGAGCGCCCGGCGACGTCACGCGGATCAATATCGTCGACACGCCCGGCCATGCCGATTTCGGCGGCGAGGTGGAGCGCATCCTGTCGATGGTCGACGGCGTCATCCTGCTGGTCGACGCGGCCGAGGGCGCGATGCCGCAGACCAAGTTCGTGACGGGCAAGGCGCTGGCGCTTGGCTTGCGCCCGATCGTCGTCGTCAACAAGATCGACCGGTCGGACGCGCGCGCGCAGGAGGTGCTGGACGAGGTGTTCGACCTGTTCGTGTCGCTGGACGCGACGGACGAGCAGCTCGATTTCCCCGTGCTCTTCGCGAGCGGGCGCAACGGTTACGCGGGCGATAGCGCGGAGGTGCGCGAGGGCACGCTGGCGCCGTTGTTCGACCGCATCGTCGCGCATGTGCCCGCGCCCAAGCTCAACGAGGACGCGGCCTTTACCTTCCTGGTGACGCTGCTCGACCGCGACAATTTCGTCGGTCGCATCCTGACGGGCCGGGTCAATTCGGGCGTGGTCAAGGTCAACCAGCCGATCCACGCGCTGGACGACGCGGGCAACGTCATCGAGACGGGCCGCGCGTCCAAGCTGATGGGCTTTCGCGGGCTGGAGCGCGTCGCGATTGAGGAAGCGCGCGCGGGCGACATCATCTCGATGGCCGGGCTGGCGGTCGCGACGGTGGCGAACACGATCGCGGACACGAGCGTGACGGAGGCGCTGCACGCGCAGCCGATCGATCCGCCGACGCTGTCGATGCGCTTCGCCGTCAACGACAGCCCGATGGCGGGGCGCGAGGGATCGAAGGTGACGAGCCGGATGATCCGCGACCGGCTGATGCGCGAAGGCGAGAGCAATGTCGCGATCAAGGTCACCGAAGCCGCCGACAAGGACAGTTTCGAGGTCGCCGGGCGCGGCGAGCTGCAGCTGGGCGTGCTGATCGAGACGATGCGGCGCGAGGGCTTCGAGCTGGGCATCAGCCGCCCGCGCGTGCTGTTCGCCGAGGACGGCGATGGCAAGCGGACGGAGCCGTACGAGACCGTCATCATCGACGTGGACGAGGAATATTCGGGCACGGTCGTCGAGAAGATGGCGATCCGCAAGGCCGAGCTGACCGACATGCGGCCGTCGGGCGGCGGCAAGACGCGCATCACCTTCTCCGCGCCCAGCCGCGGCATGATCGGCTATCATGGCGAGTTCCTGTCCGACACGCGCGGCACGGGGATCATGAACCGGCTGTTCGAGCGCTATGGGCCGTACAAGGGCAATATCGAGGGCCGCAAGAACGGCGTGCTGATCTCCAACGGCACCGGCGAGGCGAACGCCTATGCGCTCGGCTTCCTGGAGGAGCGCGGCATCCTGATGGTCGCGCCGGGCGACCCGCTGTACGAGGGCATCATCATCGGCGAGAACGCCAAGACGGACGACCTGGAGGTCAATCCGATGAAGGCGAAGCAGCTCACCAACTTCCGCGCGAGCGGCGGCAAGGACGACGCGATCCGCCTCACCCCGCCCAAGCGGCTGACGCTGGAACAGGCGATCGCCTATATCGACGACGACGAGATGGTGGAGGTGACGCCCAAGTCGATCCGGCTGCGCA
>NZ_CAHJWX010000052.1 GCF_903643065.1 Sphingomonas bacterium
GGGGCCGTAGCCGCCCGGGCCGCCCGGCGGTGGCGTGCCCGGCGGAGACTGCGCGACGGCGAGGCCGGCGGCGGTGAGGACAAAGGCGGTGGCGCCGGCAACGAGCGGGTTCATGGGCGTTCTCCGGATGGATCAGGCCGTGTAGACGCGACGTGTCGCCGGCATGTGTCCGGCCATGGCCGAACTGTCGCAAATTGTCGCACTCAGGCGCCCAGCGCCCGATCGTCGAACAGGCCGTGGAACAGGCACGACCCGTACATCGCGATCGCCCGCTCGCGCGGCATGGTGGCGGCCCATTTGCGCATGTCGAAGGCGGCGTTCTGCAACGCCATCAGCGCCTGCGCGGCGATCAGCGCGTCGACCGGGCGGACCGAGCCTTCGGCGGCGCCGTCCATCATCGTGCCGGCATAGCGCCGCGCGATGCGGTTCGAGCGGTCCACCATCGCGGTCCGGACATCGACGGGCAGGCCGGACAGCGCGGTGGTGCGCAACAACGGCGCGCGCTCGGCGAACTGCACGTCGAGCAGCGTCGCCACCGCGCTGGTCAGCCGCTGCCAGTGCGAGCCGCCGGCGCGGTCGGCGGCGGCCTGCGCGTCGCCGATCGTGTCGAAGCTGCGCCGGTAGCAGGCGATCACCAGCTCGTCCTTCGCGTCCAGATGATGGTAGAAGCTGCCCTTGGTGACGTTGAGCTCGCCGGCGATGCGCTGGACGCTGGCGCCGCGATAGCCGAGCGTGTTGATCAGCCGGGTCGCGGCGATCAGGAACTGCGCGCGCCCCGGCTCGCGCTCCTCGTGCGCCAGGTCGAGCAGCTCGGGCGTCCAGCGCGCGCCGGGCACCGCGAGGCCGTGCGCGAACAGGTCCATCAGCCGATCGACGACGCGGGTCCACTGGTCCGGCTCGTAGCGGGCGAGCACCACCGGCAGCCAGAAGGTATTCTCCAGCAGCACGTGCGCGCGCGCGCCATGCAGGTCCTTGGCCGCGCGTGTCCCGGCCGCGCCCCAGAGCGCGCGGGTGCGCCGGAACACCTCGCGCCAGCCGGCCATCAGCCGCGTCCGCGCCGGCTCCTCCGTTGCGCGCAGGTCGGACAGCACCGCCAGCGGCCGCTCGGCCTCCTCGCGCACGCGGACCAGCCGTTCGAGGTTGAGCTGAAGATAGCGGCGCACGCGGTCGGCGGCGGTCGGCTCGCGCGCGGCGGTGTCGAGCATGCGGAGCAGGTAATCGAGCGTGTGCTCGAAGGCGGCGGCGGCCAGCTCGTCCTTGCGCTTGAAATAATAGGTGACGCTGGTGGTGTTGAGCCCGACACGGCGCGCGACATCGGCGAAGGTCATGCCCTTCGCGCTCTGTTCGTTGATCGCCTCGGCCGCGGCGGCGAGGATCGCATCGCGTTTGCGCCGAAAGCGCGCCGTGCCCGCCTCGGCGTCCTCTCCCGTCGCCCCCTCTCCGCTCATCCGGGGAAGCCTACCAGTTTCGTTTCGAAGGACCAGCCCCTTCGTCACGCTTGGTCCACACGCATACGGGCGTGTTTACCGAAGATCGGGTACGCTCTAGGGCTCAAGTCAGGGAGAGAGCCGTGGACTTCACGCTGAGCGAGCGCGAGACCCATTTTCGCGACCGGGTGCGCGATTTCATCGCGCGCGAAATCGCGCCGCGTGACGACCAGTATCGTCAGCAGGCGAGCGAGGGCGAGCGCTGGAAGGTGATCCCGGTGATCGAGGCGATGAAGGAAAAGGCCAGGGCCGCCGGCCTGTGGAACTTCTTCATGCCGCCGCCGTCGGGTCAGCATCAGGTCGACGACACGTTCGAGTTCGAGGGCGCGCGACTCACCAACCTCGAATACGCGCTGTGCGCCGAGGAGATGGGCAAGATCGGCTGGGCGTCCGAATGCTTCAACTGCTCGGCGCCCGATACCGGCAACATGGAGGTGTTCCACCGCTATGGCACCCGGCCGCAGAAGGAGCGCTGGCTCAAGCCGCTGATGCATGGCGAGATCCGTTCCGCCTTCCTGATGACCGAGCCGGCGGTGGCGTCGTCGGACGCGACCAACATCGAGACGCGGATGGAGCGGGACGGCGACCACTACGTCATCAACGGCACCAAATGGTGGTCGTCGGGCGTCGGCGATCCACGCTGCGCGGTCGCGATCGTGATGGGCAAGACCGATCCGGCGGGCGCGCGCCACGCGCAGCAGTCGCAGCTGATCGTGCCGTTGGACACGCCGGGCGTGACGATCAAGCGGATGCTGTCCGTCTATGGCTATGACCATGCGCCGCACGGCCATGGCGAGGTCGAACTGAAGGATGTGCGCGTGCCGGTGGAGAACGTGCTGCTGGGCGAGGGACGTGGGTTCGAGATCGCGCAGGGGCGGCTGGGGCCGGGGCGCATCCACCATTGCATGCGTACCATCGGCGTCGCGGAGACCGCGGTCGCGGCGATGGCGCGGCGGCTGCTCGGCCGCGTCGCGTTCGGCAAGACGCTGGCGAGCCAATCGGTCTGGGAACAGCGGCTCGCCAAGGCACGCACGGACATCGAGATGACGCGGCTGCTGTGCCTGAAAGCCGCCGACATGATGGACAAGGCGGGCAACAAGAGCGCGCAGCTGGAGATCGCGATGATCAAGGTGGCGGCACCCACCATGGCGCTGCAGATTCTGGACGACGCGATCCAGGCGCATGGCGGCGGCGGCGTCTCCGACGATTTCCACCTGGCGAGCGCCTGGGCGTCGATGCGGACGCTGCGCTTCGCCGACGGACCCGACGAGGTGCACAACCGGGCGATCGCGCGGCACGAGTTCGGCAAATACGCGGAACACCGCGCGCCAGCGGAGAACGACCGGCGGGTGTCGCCGGGCGACGTGGCGGCGAGCCGCTGATCCACCTTCGCGGGCGAACCGCGGATGCGGATGGAGGACATGATGGCTGACGACACGCCGGCGACCATGGCCGGTACGATCCCCGTCGCGGACAGGGACCGGCTCGACCTCGATCGGCTTGCCGCCTGGATGACCGCCAACGTCGCCGGGTTCGTCGGGCCGCTCGCCTATGAGAAGTTCGCCGGCGGGCAATCCAACCCGACCTACAAGCTCTCCAGCCCGTCCGGCCCCTATGTGCTGCGCCGCAAGCCGTTCGGCAGGCTGCTGCCGTCCGCGCACGCGGTCGATCGCGAGTACCGCGTCATCGCCGGGCTGTACCCGACCGGCTTCCCCGTCGCGCGGCCGTATGGCTTGTGCACGGACGAGGACGTGATCGGGACGATGTTCTACGTCATGGGATATGCGCGGGGGCGCAACCTATGGGACGGGACGCTGCCCGATGTGCCGGCGGCGGAGCGGACCGCGATTTATCATGCGATGGGCGACACGCTCGCCGCGCTCCACAACACCGACCACGTCGCCGCCGGACTGGCCACCCATGGCAAGCCGGGCAACTATTTCGCGCGGCAGGTGGAGCGCTGGACCCGGCAGTACCGGATGTCCGAGACCGAGCCGATGCCGGCGGTCGAGCGGCTGATCGAGTGGCTGCCGCGCACGGTGCCCGAGCAGACGCGGACCAGCATCGTCCATGGCGACTATCGCATCGACAACATGATCTTCGCCTCCGCCGAGCCGCGCGTAGTCGCGGTGCTCGACTGGGAGCTGTCGACCCTGGGCGATCCGCTGGCGGACTTCAGCTATTTCCTGATGAGCTGGGTGACGCCGCCCGACGGACGCGCTGGTGTGATGGGACGGACGGGGCCGGCGACGGGCATCCCCACGGTCGAGGAGATGGCCGAGCGCTATTGCCTGGCGACGGGGCGCGACGGCGTGCCGGACCTGAACTGGTATTTCAGCTACAACCTGTTCCGGCTGACCGGCATCGTGCAGGGGATCAAGCAGCGCATCGCCGACGGCACCGCGTCGAGCGCGCAAGCGGAGCGGAGTGCCGCCGGTGTGTACCGACTGGCGGCGGCGAGCTGGGCGTTCGCGGAGAAGGCGGGGGCGTGACGGGGCGTCCGATGCGCTTCCAGGATAGATCCATCATCGTCACGGCGCGGGCTCCGGCACCTCGGGCGGGCTCGCGAGCATCGTCGAAGTGCCGACGACGTGATCGTGCGCTGATCAGGCGGCCGCCTGCCGCTCCGCGAACCCGCCGAAATAGCCGCTCAGCGTCGGGTCGGTGATCGGCGCGATCAGCGCGGCGACCGCGTCGGAGATACTCGCGCTCGCCGCCGGCGTCCGCCCCGCCTGCGCGCCCATCGCCCAGCGCGGGAACTGGCGCTCGGTGATGGTCGCGCGCGCGAGTTCCACCACGGCGAAGTGGCGCGGGTCGGCGTGGATGCGGCGATAGGTGGCCAAGACCGCGTCAGTCGGGCCCTCCAGCGCCTGGAGGAAGCGCCTGCCGCCGACGATCAGCAGGCCGCTGACCTCGACGGCCGCGTTGTTGCGTCGGGAGGCGCGCAGGATATCGGCGAGCATCTCGGGCGTGACGGGCTGACGCGAGGTGCTGATGTAGAGCAGTCGGATCATGGGCGGCGAGTTTCCCTTCTCGCCGACCGTCGTAGCCCTGATCGTCCAAAGAGCCGATTAACCGCGAGTCTAACCTGCATCAGGGTCGGAGCCGGATCAGTCCTTCCTGCGCGACGCTCGCGACCAGTCGGCCGTCGCGCGTGAACACCCGGCCGCGATTGATGCCGCGGCCGTGCCCCGCCCAGGGGCTGTCGGTCGCGTAGAGCAGCCACTCGTCGGCGCGCGCCGGCTCGTGCAGCCAGAGCGCGTGGTCGAGGCTGGCGGCCTGCAGGCCGGGCGTCATCCAGCTGACGCCGTGCGGCATCATCGACGTCGCCATCAGCGCCATGTCGGACGCATAGGCGAGCGCGGCGCGGTGCAGCGCGGGATCGTCGGCGATCGGGGCCACGACGCGAAACCAGCTATGGCTGATCGGCGGGCGCGCGACGGGGCTGAACCAGCCGCGCGGATGGACCGGACGGATGTCGATCGGCGACCGGCGGCGCAGAAAGGCGACGCGCGATCCCTCGGGGATCAGGTGCGCGTGTTCCCGACGCAGCTCGGCCTCCGACGGGAGATCCTCGGGGCCGGGGAGGTCGGCGGGAAGCGGGTCCTGATGCGCGAGGCCGTCCTCGGGCACCTGGAACGAGGCGATCATGTTGAGGATCGGCGCGCCGCGCTGAAGCGCGATCACGCGGTGATTGGCGAAGCTCCTGCCGTCGAAATCGCGGACGACGCGATAGATGATGGGCAGCCGCTCGTCGCCGGCGCGCATGAAATAGGCGTGGAGCGAGTGCGCGACCTTGCCGTCTACCGAGCGCTGCGCCGCCTGGAGCGCCTGCGCGATCACCTGCCCGCCGAACACGCGGCCCTCGCCGCCGGGGTTGCGGGCACCGCGATACAGGTCGGTGTCCAGCTCCTCGCCATCGAGCAGCGCGACCAGCCCGGCGGCAAGCTCGGCGGGGAGGGGCGGCATCCAGTCGTCGGTCATCAATAGCCCGCCGCCGTCGCCAGCGCGTCGGCGTGGAAGTTCGGATCACCGAACAGCTCGGCGAGCACGCGGTGGCGCTTCATGAAGAAGCCGATATCATATTCATCGGTCATGCCGATGCCGCCGTGCATCTGCACGCCCTCCTGCACCGCCAGCGCGGTGGCGAGCGAGGATTGCGCCTTGGCGACGGACACCGCCTCGTCGGCACGGGGGCTGCCGGCGTCGAGCAGCTGCTGCGCCTTGAGCACGGCCGCGCGCGCGACCTCCAGTTCGGCGTACAGGTGCGCGGCGCGATGCTGGAGCGCCTGATAGCTGCCGATGGCGGTGCCGAACTGCCGGCGCTGCTTCAGATAGGCGAGCGTCAGGTCGGTGACGCCGCCGCCGACGCCGAGCAACTCGGCGGCCGCGCCGGTGCGGCCGGCCCGGAGCATCCGATCGAGCAGCGGGATGCCTTGGTTGACCTGGCCCATCAACGCATCGCCCGCGACGACGACCTCGTCGAAGGTGACGTGCGAGGCGAGGCTTGCGTCGGCCAGCCGCACCGTCTCGATCGAGACCCCGTGGGTCCGGGGAGAGACCAGGAAGACCGACATGTTATAGCCCTCCTCACCAGGCCGGCCACCAGTGACCGCCGAGACGATCAGCATGTCGGCGACGTGACCCTGCACCACGAACTGCTTGCGGCCGTTCAGCTTGAAGCCGTTGCCCGACGGCGTGGCCCGCACGGCCCCGTTGATCGGGCGATGCTTGGCGCCGCCGTCCAGCGCCAGGGCGAACAGCGTCTCGCCGGCGGCGATCGAGGGAAGCCATCGCCTGGCCTGATCCGGATAAGCTCCCTTGAGCGCCTCCACCGCCGCGACCGCCGTCGTGAGGAAGGGGGACGGCGACAGGTTGCGCCCAATCTCCTCCAGCACGATGCCGGCCTCGACATGACCCAGGCCGAGCCCACCCGCCTCCTCGCCGATCAGGATGCCGGTGAAGCCCATCTCCGCGAACTGCTTCCACAGGTCGCGGGAGAAGCCGGTCGGGTCGCCGGCGTCGCGGAGCCGGCGCAGGTGCGCCACGGGCGCGGCATCGGCGATGAAGTCCCGCGCGGTGTCGCGGAGCATCTGTTGCTCGTCGTTCAGATACAGGGGCATTTCTCATTCCTTCTCCCCCTCCCCTTCAGGGGAGAGGGTCGGGGAGAGGGGCAGTGACGGACGTGCCGCTCAGCCCCTCTCCCGACCTTCGCTTCGCTCGGTCATCCTCTCACCTGAAGGGGAGAGGGAATTAGATCAGGCGTCCGGCAGCTCCAATACGCGCTTGGCGATGATGTTGAGCTGGACCTCGCTCGTCCCGCCCTCGATCGAATTCGCCTTGGTGCGCAGCCAAGTGCGCGGCGCGGCGCCGCCGTTGGAGCGATCGCTCTCCCATTCCAGCGCGTCCGAGCCACCGGCCGCCATGAGCAGCTCGTGACGGCTCTTGTTCAGCTCGGTGCCGTAATATTTCATCATCGACGGCTGGGCCGGATGCGCGCGGCCCGCCTTCAGCTCGTCGATGAACCGCTCCGACATCGCGCGGAATGCCTTGGCGCGCACCTCGAACATCGCGATCTGGGCCCGCAGCAGCGGGTCGGTGTGGAAGACGCCGCTCGCGATCGCGCTCGCGACCAGCGGGTTCTCGCCCTGGTCGCCCAGCCCCATGCCCGAGATCATCTCGCGCTCGTGGCCGAGCAGGTATTTGGCGACGTCCCAGCCCTTGTTCTCGTCATGGACGCGCTGACCCCTGGGCACGCGGACATCGTCGAAGAAGGTCTCGCAGAAGGGCGAGGTGCCGCTGATCAGCAGGATCGGCCTGGTGGAGACGCCCTGGCTCGCCATGTCGAACAGCAGGAAGCTGATCCCGCCCTGTTTCGACTCCTTCGACGTCCGGACCAGGCAGAAGATCCAGTCGGCCTGGTCGGCGTAGCTGGTCCAGACCTTCTGGCCGTTGACGATGTAATCGTCACCGTCCGGCACCGCGCTGGTGGCGAGGCCGGCGAGGTCGGAGCCGGCATTGGGCTCCGAATAGCCCTGGCACCAGCGGATCTCGCCGCGCGCGATCCTGGGGAGGTAGTCGCGCTTCTGCTCCTCCGTGCCGTATTTCAGCAGCGCCGGCCCGAGCATCGAGATGCCGAACGAGTTGAGCGGGTTGCGCGCGTGGATCGCGGCCATCTCCTCGCGCAGCACCTTGGTCTCGGCCGCGCTCAGGCCGCCGCCGCCATAAGCCACGGGCCAGTCGGGGACGGTCCAGCCGCGCTCCCCCATCGCCTGGAGCCAGCGGGCCTGGGGCGGGTTGCGCGCGGGATCGTAGCGGCGCCCGCCCCAGCAGATATCGGCGTCGGAGCGCAGCGGCTCGCGCATCTCGGGCGGGCAATGCTCGGCCAGCCAGGCTTGGGTGTCGGCGCGGAACGTGTCGAGGTCGGTCATCAGCGGCTCCAGACGAGGCCGTGCGCGGCGCGCGCGACGGCGATGGCGGTATGGTCGGCGAACGGCGCGGCGATCACCTGCGCGCCGGTCGGCAGGCCGTCCTGATCGACGCCGGCCGGGAAGCAGGTCGCGGGCAGGCCCGGATAGGTCGCGACACCGGGCCAGGCGAGCTGCGCGTCATAGGCGGTCGCGACGCCGTCGATCGTCAAAGTCCGGGCATCATAGGGATCGTCGCGGTGCGCAAAAGCGGTGACGACATTGGGCGGCGCGATCACCGCGTGGTACCGCTCGAACAGCCGCCGCCACGCGCGAGTGGTGCGAGCCTGTTCGTCCAGCGCGTCGAACCAATCCGAAGCGGTGGCGACTCCGCCGTCCAGCCAGGCAGCGCCGCGCGTGAGCGTGATCGTCAGCATCCGGCGGTAGCGGGCGTGCTGGCCCGCGAGATCGGGCAGCAGCTCGCTCGCGGTGTCGACCCGCGCGCCGTCGCGCGCCAGCGCCGCGCCGACCCGCTCG
>NZ_CAHJWX010000053.1 GCF_903643065.1 Sphingomonas bacterium
CGGATCGCCCGCGCCGTCGGCCCGCGCGCGCAACGCCTCGATGGTCTGCGCCAGCCGCTTGAGCCGCGTCGCCGCCGCCGCCAGCCCGTCCCAGCCGAACTCCAGCTCCGATCGGTAATGCGCCTGCAAGCATAACAGGCGAAAGGCGAGGGGGTGGAAACCACGCTCGACGACCGTCCGCAGCGTCAGGAAGCCGCCGGAGGATTTTGCCATCTTTCCCGTACGATCGACCAGGAAATTATTGTGCATCCAGAAGTTCGCGCCAGTGTCGGGCGTACCGCCGCAGGCCTGGTTCTGTGCGATCTCGTTGGGGTGGTGGATCTCGCGGTGATCGATCCCGCCGGTGTGGATATCGAACCGGGCGCCGAGATAGCGCCGGCTCATCACCGAACATTCCAGGTGCCAGCCCGGCGCGCCCCGTCCCCACGGGCTGTCCCACTCCATCTGCCGCCGTTCGCCGGGCCCGCTCGCGCGCCAGATCGCGAAATCCTGCGGGTGCCGCTTGCCCGCGACCGGATCGATCCGGCTCTCGCCCCGATCGTCCGCCGAGCGCGCCAGCCGGCCATAGTCCGGGACGGTGTTCGTGTCGAAGTACAGGCCGCTCTCCACCCGATAGCAATGCCGTGCCTCGATGCCGCGTGCGAAGGCGATCATCGCCTCGACGTGATCGGTGGCGAGCGGGAAGCGGCTTGGCTCGACAACGTTGAGGTCGCGCAGATCCTGCTTGAAGGCGTCGGTGTAATGCCGTGCAATCGCCCAGATATCCTGCCCGCTGACGCGCGCCGCCGCCTCCATCTTGTCCTCGCCCGCGTCCGCGTCGGACTGAAGGTGGCCGACATCGGTGATGTTGATGACATGGGTGAGCGGCCAGCCCTTCCACCGGATCAGCCGGGCCAGCGTATCGGTGAAGACATAGGCGCGCAGATTGCCAAGGTGCGCGTAGTTGTAGACGGTGGGTCCGCACGAATAGACGCGCACGTTCGTGGGATCGATCGGTTCGAACCGCCGCATGCTGCGGGTGAGGCTGTCGAAAAACACGAGGTCGGTCATCGCGCCCGCCTTAACGGCTGGCGCCGTTCAGGAAAGCCCGGCGCCTCCCGGTCGCGCGCGCTTGCCTTCACGGACCGGCGCTGTTAGGCCTTGGCATCACGCGGCGCGGACCCCGGTTCGCGGCCGCCTTCGCCGTTTCGGAGTTTGACGAGTTCCATGCAGATCATCGTTCGCGACAACAATGTCGACCAGGCCCTGCGCGCGCTCAAGAAGAAGCTGCAGCGCGAGGGCGTGTACCGCGAGATGAAGCTGCGTCGGCATTACGAGAAGCCGTCGGAGAAGCGCGCCCGCGAGCGTGCCGCCGCCGTGCGCCGTGCCCGCAAGCTAGAGCGCAAGCGTGCGGAACGTGACGGCGCGCGGTAAGCGCCGCCGTTGGCATTTTCTCGTAAGGTAGCGACATGACCACCGTCACCGCCGTGCCGTTGCAGCCCGTCAAGCGCGGCTACCTGATCTGGCTGTGGCTGGGAATTGCGCTGGCGCTGGTGGGCGCGGTGGCGCTGGCCCGCGCGGCGCCGCAGGGCATCCGCTTGACCACGCTGAAGGCGGGGCATGGCAAGATGCCCGGCGCGACCGATGTCGTGCTGGTGAGCTATACGGGCAAGCTGACCAACGGCACCGTGTTCGACAAGTCGCCACAGCCGGTGCCGTTCGAGGTCAGCGGCGTGGTGCCGGGCTTTGCGCAAGGCTTGAAGAGGATGCAGAAGGGTGGTCGCTACCGCCTCGTGATCCCGCCGCAGCTCGGCTATGGCGTCTCGCCCCCGCCCGGTGCGCTGATCCCGCCCAACGCGACGCTGATCTTCGACGTCCAGCTGATCGACTTCCGGACGCAGGAAGAGGTCCGCCAGATGCAGATGATGCAACAGATGATGCAGGGCCAGGGCGCGCCGTCGGGCGTGCCGCACTAACGCCGTAACGCCGGCCTATCTTTGCTCGCGAGGCGACGTGCTGTTCCGTCGTGAGGGGGGTTAGACGTTCGGGTGCTGAATGCCCGTCCGGCTCAGGATGCTAGTTAAGTCACGCCGATAAGGCTTGGTTTGGATCCAGATTTCAAGCCGTAGCTGCCTGGAAGGCATGGGTAGACCTACTGCTGTCCGACGCGTGTACCTAATGACCTTACGTCTTTGACATCCAAGTCGCCATTGGCAGTGATAGCTTACGCGGGACAGAGCCCAGCTTGAGCGCCTCAAGCCTGTCCTGGCCAAGTGGTGTCATCCTCCCGCTACGGGGAGATGGCAACGCGCCGCGCTGACGCAGGAAGAGTACGGGCTGACGGTGAAGGTTCTCCCCTCCGTCGCCCTACGGCTCCGCCTCCTCCTGGCGGGGAGGATGAAATTGAGCCTGTTAAATCAAGGTAGGACAGACTCGAAGGATCAGCCTGGCTAAGCCCCAGGGTGACACCCGTTTCGCGGTTCAGGAGCAAGACGTTCTGACCTACCGGACAAAAAAATAGCGGCCCTAAGGCCGCTATTTCATCACCGTGAAACTCAGCCTCAGCCTCAGCGGCTGGTCGGCTTGTCGTCCTCGTCGGCGACGACCACGATGCCCGCGATCACGGCGGCGGCCGCAATGATCGCGATGATGACGCCGCCGCCAGCCAGGTTGCTGCCCTTCTTGGCCACCGAACCGGCGCGCGCCGACTTGGCCACCGACAGGCTCGCCGCCGGATTGACCGGAGCGGCCATCGCCGGCGCCAACGCCATCGTCGCGGCGGCAGCAGCCAACAGGTACTTACCAACCTTCATGATCAACTCCCTTTGAAAGCCTGCGAGCCCTGACACGAAATGAGGTTCGTGACAAGCCTCCAACCGCTGGAGAAATCAACCGTCTCCGATGGTCGACAGCACCCAGCTCGTCGTGCCTTCAAGCCCCAGCGCCGTCAGTCGGCCGGTGGCATAGGCCCCCGTGTCGATGCCGATCCGGTGTGGACGGCGCTCCACTTCGCGGACGATGGTGTGACCATGGACCACCATGCGACCCAGCGGTCGATCATGCTCAAGAAAGGGCGAGCGGATCCAGCGAAGGTCGGTCCCTCGCTGCTCGTCCAGCGCGATGCCCGGATGAACGCCGGCGTGGACGAACAGATAGTCGCCCAGCTCGACGCTGTCCTGCAGCGACGCGAGGAACTCACGGTGTCGCGCGGGAACATGCGTCGTCAGCAACGCGCCGAGTTCATCATGGTCGGCCCGTTCATAGGCCAGCGGATCGATGCCGTAGCTGAGCGCGGTCTCCTGCCCCCCGACCCGGCTGAACAGCCGCAACAGCTTGGCGTCACCCGCGAGCGCGCCTGCGAACATCTCTTCGTGGTTGCCGGCCAGCACCCGCACATCGCGCCCGTCGTCGCCCAACGCGATCACCCGGTTGATCACGCCGGCGGAGTCGGGCCCGCGATCGATCAGGTCGCCGATGAAGATCAGCGTCGTCGCGGCCGGCGGCCGGGCCGCGTCGTCCGCGTCGATCGCCGCCAGCAACTGATCGAGCTCGGCCAGGCAACCATGGACGTCACCGATCGCATAGACGCGGCTTCCCGCTGGAAGCGCCGGCTGGAACGGAGCGGGTCGACGTGACTGGAAGAACCGGGCGAGCATCAGAAGGTGGACTTAGGCACCGGCCCCGAGCCCGACAACCCGCCGGGCCGGTCAGCTCGACAGGCGAGATCAGGTTCGGCACGCACCCGCGATCAGTGCCGCGATCCGGCCGGCGGCTTGCCCATCGCCGAACGGCGAGTGGGCGCGGGCCATCGCGTCATGGGCGTCGCGATCGTCGAGGAGCCTGGCAACCTCGTGCACGATCCGATCCTCGTCCGCGCCCACCAGTCGCGCGGTGCCGGCGGCGATCCCCTCCGGCCGCTCGGTGGTCTCGCGCATGACCAGCACCGGCTTGCCCAGCGCCGGCGCCTCTTCCTGCACCCCGCCCGAGTCGGACAGGACCAAGTCGCAGCTGCCCAGCGCGCGGATGAAATGAGGGTAGTCCAACGCCGGGACGCGCGTGATCGCCGGGTGGGCGCCGATGATCGCATCCATCACCGGGCCGACCGCCGGGTTGGGGTGGACGGGGAACAGCAGGTGCGTGTCGCCCCGATCGGCGATCCGGACCAGCGCGCGCGCGATCGCGACCATGCCGCCGCCGAGATTCTCGCGCCGGTGCGCCGTCACGAGCACCAGCCGCTTGCCGGCCCAACGCCGGGCATGGACGTCGAGCCCCGCCACCAGCGCCGGCTCCGCCTCTATCCGCGCCCGTGTCCACCGCAGCGCGTCCACCACCGTGTTGCCGGTGACGTGGACGCCGGTCGTCACGTTCTCGCGCGCCAGCGCCGCCGCCGCCGTCGCGGTCGGCGCGAAGTGAAGCCGCGCGATCGACGCCACGATCCGGCGGTTCACTTCCTCGGGCCAGGGATGGTGGGTGTCGCCCGAGCGCAGCCCCGCCTCGACATGCGCGACGGGGACGCGGCGGTGATAGGCGGCGAGCGCGGCGGCCATCGCGGTCGCGGTGTCGCCCTGGACGACGATCCAGTCCGGTCGCTCGCGATCCATCGCCTCGCCCAGCCCGGTCAGCAACCGGGCGGTGAGCCGGTCGAGCGACTGGCCCGGCTCCATCAGGTCGAGGTCGATGTCGGGCCGCAGGTCGGCGACGCGGAGCACCTGATCGAGCAGCGCGCGATGCTGCGCGGTGACGCAGGTGCGTACGGTCAGCCCCGGCGTCGCGGCGAGCGCGCGCACAACCGGGAACAGCTTAATGGCCTCGGGCCGGGTGCCGAAGACGACGAGGATCGAGGGTCTGGGCATCCGGCGCGTCTACATCAAGGCGGCTTACCCGAGCGTCAATCGGGAGCTTGCCGCCATGCCGTCGACAACGGGGAATTGCCCCGCGCCCGCCCGCTCGCTAGGCGTCGACCGTCCGATACTCTGGGGGGTCAGCCGTGACGTTCAAGCCCGTGCGCAAGGCCGTGTTTCCAGTCGCGGGGCTCGGCACCCGGTTCCTGCCCGCCACCAAGTCGATACCCAAGGAGATGCTGACGGTCGTTGACAAGCCGCTGATCCAATATGCGGTAGAGGAGGCGCTGGCGGCGGGGATCGAGCAGATCATCTTCGTGACCGGCCGGGGCAAGGCGGCGCTAGAGGACCATTTCGACATCTCCTACGAGCTGGAAGCGACGATGCGCGCGCGCGGCAAGAGCCTGGCCGCGATCGACGGGATCCGCATGACGCCGGGCTCGCCCGTCTATGTCCGCCAGCAGGAGCCGCTGGGGTTGGGTCACGCGGTCTGGTGCGCGCGCGCGATCGTCGGCGACGAGCCGTTCGCGGTGCTGCTCCCCGACGAGCTGATGGTGGGGACGCCCGGGTTCCTGGCGCAGATGGTGGCGGCCTATGCGCAGGTCGGCGGCAACCTGATCGGCGCGCTGGAGGTGCCGGCGAGCGAGACCGACAAATATGGCATCATCACGCCCGGCCGCGTCGATGGCGCGCTGACCGAGGTGCTGGAGGTGATCGAGAAGCCGAAACAGGGCACCGCGCGCTCCAACCTGATGACGCCGGGCCGCTATATCCTCCAGCCCGAAGTGATGGGCATTCTGGACCGGGGCGAGAAGGGCGCGGGCGGCGAGATCCAGCTGACCGACGCAATGGCGCAGCTGATCGGCCGGCAGCCGTTCCACGGCTATACCTTCACCGGCCAACGCTTCGATTGCGGCGACAAGGCGGGCTTCATCCAGGCGAACCTGGCGCTCGCGTTGCAGCGGGCGGACATCGGCCCGTCGGTACGGAGCTTCGCGGCCGCGCTGCTCGCCTGATGGCGGTGCTCGTCACCGGCGCGGCGGGGTTCATCGGCGCGCATGTGGCGGGCGCACTGGCGGCGCGGGGCGACGAGGTGGTGGGGCTCGACGACCTCAATCCCTATTACTCGCCCCGGCTGAAGCGCGACCGGCTGGCGGCGCTCTGCCCTGAAATTCGGTTCGTCGAGGTGGATTTTGCCGACGACGCGGCGCTCGACGCGGCGCTGGCCGGGGTGGCGATCGACCGGATCGTCCATCTGGGCGCGCAGGCGGGCGTGCGCCACTCGATCGATCATCCGCGCGCCTATGTCCGCGCCAATCTGGTCGGCCACCTCAACCTGCTCGAACTGGCGCGCGCGCGGGGTGTGCGGCACCTGGTCTATGCCTCCTCGTCGTCGGTCTATGGCAGTCATACGTCGCCGCCGTTCCGCGTCGGCGATCGCGTCGATCACCCCGTCTCGCTGTACGCCGCGACCAAGAAGGCGGACGAGCTGATGAGCGAGAGTTACGCGCATTTGTATCGCATCGCGCAGACGGGGCTGCGCTTCTTCACCGTCTATGGGCCGTGGGGGCGGCCGGACATGGCGCCCTGGCTGTTCACCGACGCGATCCTCGCCGGCCGGCCGATCGCGGTGTTCAACGAGGGCCGGATGCGGCGCGACTTCACCTATATCGACGACGTGGTCGCGGGCGTGCTCGCCGCGCTCGACCGGCCGCCGGCCGACGACGGCGCGGTCAAGCCGGGCGGGAGCCTGGGCTCGCATGCGATCTACAATCTGGGCAACAACCGGGCAGAGGAACTCGGGCGGTTGATCGACCTGATCGAACGGGCGTGCGGCCGGCCGGCGATCCGGGAGATGAAGCCGATGCAGCCGGGCGACGTGCCCGCCACCTGCGCCGACATCGCCGACGCCGCGCGCGATCTGGGTTTCGCGCCGGCGACGGCGCTGGACGAGGGCGTGCCGAGGTTCGTCGACTGGTTCCGCCGCTACAACGCCTGACAGGCAGCGCAACCCGGATCCTTGGGCAGGATCAGCGTCCGGAAGCGCCAGCCGAGCAAGTCGACCAGCAACAGCCGCCCCGCCGGATCGTCGCCGAACGGCACCAGGGCGCGGATCGCCTCCAGCGCGGCGAGGCTGCCGAGCACGCCGGCCGCCGGGCCGAGCACGCCCTGGTCGGCGCAGCTGGCGTCCGGCTGGTCGGGCGCGTCGCCGACGAAACAGCGGTAGCAGGGCCGGTCCGCCTCCCAGCCGCGATACACCGCCAGCTGCCCCTCGAACTGCGTCACCGCCGCCGACACGAGCGGGATGCGCAAGGCCAGCGCCGCGTCGGCGGCGGCGAGGCGGGTCGCGAAATTGTCGGAGCCGTCCACCACGACGTCGGCGCCGGCGAGGAGCGAGCCGGCGTTGTCCGCGTCGAGCCTGGTCGCGACGGCCTCGACCCGAACCAACGGGTTGAGCCGCCACGCCGCACGAACCGCCTGCTCGCCCTTGGGCGCGCCCAGCGACGGCGTGTCGAACAACACCTGCCGCTGGAGGTTGGACAGGTCGACCCGATCGTCGTCGATCACGCGCAGCCGGCCGACGCCGGCGGCGGCGAGGTACTGGATCACGGGCGAGCCGATCCCGCCGGCGCCGATCACCGCGACGGTCGCCGCCTTGAGCCGCGTCTGGCCGGCGCCGCCGATCTCTTTGAGCACGATCTGGCGGGCGTAGCGGGTCAGCTCCTCGTCCGAGAGGCTCACCGCCCGGTCGATCCGAACCCGCTAGCGCCGCGCCCCGTTTTGTCCAGCGTCGCCACCTCCGTCAGTTCGGCGCGGAGCACGGGCGCGGGAACCAGTTGCGCGATCCGCTCGCCGCGCCGCACCACGAAGGGCTCGGTGCCTAGATTGGCGAGGATCACCTTCACCTCGCCGCGATAGTCCGCGTCGATCGTGCCGGGCGTGTTGAGGCAGGTGACGCCGAAATGCAGCGCCAGCCCGGAGCGCGGCCGGACCTGCACCTCGTGCCCCTCCGGGATGGCGAGCGCGAAGCCGGTCGCGACCGCGTGCCGCCCGCCGGGCGGGATCAGCACGTCCTCCGCCGCGACCACGTCCATCCCCGCCGCGCCGGCCGTGGCGTAGCGGGGCAGGGGCAGGCCCTCGCCATGCGGGAGGCGGCGGACGGAGATGGCGATCATGCCAGCGTCGCCGCGACGCGCTCGATCAGCCGACGCGCGACCTCTTCCTTGGGCAGTTCCTCCCAACTCTCGACGCCCGCATCGGTGACGAGATGGACGGTGTTGCGGGCGCCACCCATCACGCCGGCGCCGGTCGGGCCCGACACGTCGTTGGCAACGATCCAGTCGCAGCCCTTGCGCAGGCGTTTGATCACCGCGTGCTCGATCACGCGTTCCGTCTCCGCCGCGAAGCCGATCAGGAGGCGCGGGCGATCGGCGCGGCGAGCGAGGCCGGCCAGGATGTCCGGGTTCTCGACCAGGGTGAGCGCGGGGGCGGTGGCGTCCTTCTTGAGCTTCTGCCCGGCCGCGTCCGCGTGCCAGTCGGCGACGGCGGCGACCAGGATCGCGGCGTCGGCGGGCAGCGCGGCGTCGACGGCGGTGGCCATC
>NZ_CAHJWX010000054.1 GCF_903643065.1 Sphingomonas bacterium
CGCCCGGCCTGGATGGCGCGGTGAGCGCGGCGGCGCCAGGCTTGGTGTCGGGCTTGGCGCCTGATGTGGCGCCCGACTTGGCGGTGGTGGCGATCGGGCGCAACGAAGGCGACCGGCTGAAGCGCTGCCTCGCCTCGATCGGCGCCGGGGTGCCGATCGTGTATGTCGATTCGGGATCGACCGATGGCAGCGTCGCGGCGGCGCGCGGGGCCGGAGCGACGGTGGTGGCGCTCGATCTCTCGATCCCGTTCACCGCCGCGCGCGCGCGTAACGCCGGGCGCGCGGCGCTGGCGCCGGACATCCGGTTCATCCAGTTCGTCGACGGCGACTGCATGCTTCAGTCCGGCTGGCCGGCGCAGGCGCGCGCGGCGCTGGCGGCGCAGCCGACGCTGGCGGCCGTGTTCGGTCGACGGCGCGAGGTGGCGCCGGACGCCAGCGTCTATAACCGCCTGTGCGACATCGAGTGGGCGGTTCCGCCCGGCCCCCAGCGTCAGTTCGGCGGCGACGTGATGCTGCGAGCCGAGGCGCTGGACGCGGCCGGCGGCTATCCGGCGGAGATGATCGCGGGCGAGGAGCCCGACCTGTCGATGCGGCTGGGCGCGCTCGGCTGGCGGATCGAGTGCCTGCCGGCTGAGATGACGCTGCACGACGCGGCGATGACCCGATTCGCGCAATGGTGGCGCCGCGCCGAACGCTCGGGCCATGCCTATGCCGAGCTGGAGGCGCGGCATCCCGGCGAGTGGCGGCGCCGCGTCCGGGCGGCGCTATGCTGGGGCGCGATCCTGCCGGCGGCGATCGTCGCGCTGCTGGTCGGCGGGGCCGTCGCGGGCAGTGCGTGGCCCGTCGTCGCGGCGGGGGTCTTGGCGCTGCTGCCGCTGGCGCAGTTCGTTCGCCTGGGTCGGCGCGAGGCGCGGTTGCGGCCCGTGCGGGAGGCGCTGGTCTGGTCCTGGTTCCTGATGCTGGACAAGCCGCCGCACGCGCTCGGCATCATCCGCTTCCACCTCGCCCGCTGGCGCGGCCGGCGAGTGGAGCTGATCGAGTATAAGCGCCCGGCACCCGCCGAGGAGGCGGCATGAGCGCGGGTCTGTGGGCGCAGGTCGCCGCCGACTGGCGCGCGCACGATCGCGATTGGACCAGGCCCGGTTTCCGCGCGGTGGCGGTGCACCGGTTCGGGGTATGGCGGATGGGGATTCGCTCCAGGCCGCTGCGCGCGCCCTTTGGCATCCTGTATCGCTGGGCATTCCGGCGGTGCCGAAACCGGTACGGCATCGAACTGCCCTATACGGTCAAGCTGGGGCAAGGGGTGGTCATCGAGCATCAGGGCGCGATCGTCGTGCACGGCAATTGCGAGATCGGCGACCGCTGCATCATTCGGCAGGGGTGCACGCTGGGTCTGCGCCGGCTGGACGACCTGACCGCCGCGCCCGTGCTGGAGGCGGGAGTGGAGCTGGGCGCGGGCTCCGTCATCCTCGGTCGCGTGCGGCTGGGGCGGGGCGCGCGGGTCGGCGCGAACGCCGTGGTGCTCCACGACGTCCCCGCCGGCGCGACGGTGAGCGGGATCCCTGCCGCCGTCCGGCAATCGGGGCGGGAACGGGGGTGATGCTGCGATGCGGAATAGGCCGTGACAAACATCGGCAGCGGGCTTACCCGTCATGGCTGACCAGAAAAAGGCGGGGTGACAGGCGGTGACTAGCGGCAGGACGGTCCTGGTCACGCCCAACATCTCCGAGCAGATGGGTGGAGAGGCGATCAAGGCCTACCAGTTCCTGCGCCACCTCGTCGCCGGCGGCCATGATGTCGCCGTGGTGACCCATCGCCGTTCGGCGCCGGTGATGGAACGGGATTTTCCGCAAGTGCCGACGTTCGTGGTCGAGGACACGATCGGCCAGAAGCTCGCCTGGACCGCGATGCCGCTGCGGCCGCTGGTGGACATGTTCTTCTTCCGGCATGCCCGCCCGATCCTGCGCCGCATGCTGGCCGAGCGGCCGGACGCGATCTTCCATTACCTGTGTCCGGTGTCGCCGATCCTGCCGCGCTTTCCCTTGCGCGACGCCACCAACGTGCTGGGGCCGCTGACCGGGAACATCTATTACCCGCCGGCCTTTCAGCGCGAGGAGCCGATGAAGCTCAAGCTCGGCCGGCTGTTCCACTATCTGGCGCAGCGCGTGGCGGGCGTGGCGTTCGGCGACAAGCGCCATTTCGGCCGCATCCTGGTGTCGGGCGGCGAGCGGACGCGTCGTTCGCTCGGCTGGGCTGGCGCCCCCCAGGCCCGGATGCGCGACGTCGTCGACAGCGGCATTTCCGACGAGTTCGATCGCCACCCGCTGATCCGGCACGACGGGATCAACGACCGGTTCATGACCAGCGGGCGGCTCGTCCCGCACAAGGGCGTGCAGCTTTCCATCGAGGCGCTGCAATACGTCACCCGGCCGATCCGCTTCGACATCTATGGCGACGGCGCGTATCGCGACGCGCTGGCGCGGCTGGCCGAGCGGCTCGGCGTCGCCGACAAGGTGCGCTTCATGGGGTGGATGGAGAGCCACCACGCCCTGATCGCGCGGATGGCCGAGTATCGCGGCTATCTGGTCCCCAGCCTCGCCGAGGCGAACGGCATCGTCGTGCAGGAGGCGATGATGGCAGGCCTGCCGGTGATCTGCCTTCGCTGGGGCGGCCCGACGATGCTGGCGGACCAGGAGTCGGCCATCCTGATCGAGCCGGGTTCCCAGGATCAGGTGGTGCGCGCCATCGCGGCGGCGATGGACGCCCTGGCGGCGGATCCCGAGCGCGCGAACCGCCTGGTCGGAGAGGCGCGCGCCATCGCCGAGCGACGCTTCGGGTGGGACAATGTCGCCGACGAATGGCAAGCGGCCTATGGCAATGGCTGAGCGCGACGACATCCTGTTGATGACGGCGACAATCACGCCGGCGCCGGGGACCTTCCTGCTCCGCCATGTCGATCCCGCCCAGCGGTTGAACGACTATCGCGAGGCGTTGCGATTCTATCTCGGCGAGTTGGAGGCGGGAACCTTCGCGCGCATCATCTTCGCCGAGAACTCCAATAGTGATATCGCCGAACTGGCGACGCTGGCGCGCGACGCCGGCCTGGCGGACCGCGTGACCTTTGTCGGGGTTGCGCCGGGACCGGTCGGTCAGCATTCCCGATTTTTCCTGGAACTCGACCTGCTCAAAAAGGCGTTCGCGACGGCGGCGCTGGCGTCGGTGCCCGGCCGCACGATGATGTGGAAGGTGACCGGGCGGTACATCGTGCGCAACATCGGGGCGATCGTCCGCACGGCGCCGCCGCTCGACGTGTACGTCAATTCACGCAACCATCCGCGCAAGTTCACCGACTTCTACCTGGCGGCCTTTCGCAAGGACGTGTTCGCGCCGGTGCTGGGCGACCGGATCGACGATTATGACACCCACGCGACGGGCGAGGAGATATTGAGGCACCAGCTGGACGCGCGGCGTGGCGGTCCGTTGTCGATCGGCCTGCGCATGCGTCACGTGCCGACGCTGGAAGGAACGCGGGGCTATGATCAGATGCGCTATGGCGGCCTGGGTTATCGCGCCAAGTCGATGGTTCGCGCGCTGTTGAACCGGTGGGTGCCGGGATTGTGGATCTGAAGCGCCGGATGATGACGGCGACGTGGCTTGCCTGCATGGCGATCGTCGCGGCCGTCATCGGCGTCAGATGGTCGGGGCACCGCCTGCCCACCCGGATCAGGCACGTCGCGGCGCTGGCGCTCGGTCTATCTACGCCGGCCACGCCGGGCTTGTCCCAAGCGCTTCCGCCCAGGCCGACCATGGTCGGAATCAACCTTGCCGATGTCCATTATTCCTCGTCCACCGCTCCATTTGCCAACCTGATGGTCGGCTCCGACTGGTTCGATTCGGGCTGGCGGATGCTGTCCAAGGATCGGCTGGACGGGCAGGGCAATCTCCTGTCGGTGCCGCCGGACGGCATGGTGAAACGGTTCATCGTGGCGCCGCCGACCGATGCCGCCGGTATCGACATCCGGTGTAGCTTTACCGGCGCCGGGAGCTTGAGTGTCTGGGGACTGGGCGGGCCGATCGAGCGATCCGCGCACGGCCTGCGCTTTCGCCTGATCAACGAGCACGGCAAGCAGCCCTTTCCCTGGATCGAAGTGACGGGCTTCGACCCCCATGCCCCCTTGCGCGATCTCGACTGTCGGGAAGCGCGCCTCGATCGCGCCGTCCGCTGGCGGCCCGAGTTCTTCGGGAAGCTGCGCGGCTTCGGGGTGGTCCGCTTCATGGATTGGCAGAACGCCAATGCCAATGAGGCGGTGGCCTGGCGCGACCGGCATACGCCCGCCGCGCTCAACCTCGACCGCGACGGCGTCTCCGTCGAGGACATGCTGGCGGTGGCGGGCGAGCTCGGCGCCGATCCATGGTTCGTGATGCCCTGGAACGCGGATCGCAACTATATCGAACAGTTCGCGCGACTGGTCCGGTCGCGGCTGCCGGCGGATCGATCGGTCTATGTCGAGGTCGGCAACGAGGTCTGGAACAACGGCTTCGCCGTGGGGCGCCAGGCGGTGGCGGAGGGCCGGGCGCGCAAGCTCGGCGACACCGACATGGAGGCTGGCCTCCGCCGCTATGGCCAGCGCACGGTCGAGGTGATGTCGATTTGGGAAGCCGTCTTCGCCGGACGTCGCGGCCTGGTCCGCGTGCTCGGCGGTCAGCATGTCTGGCCGGCGACCGGCGAGACGGCGCTCGCCTTCGGCGACACCGCCAGCCATGTCGACGCGCTCGCCACCGCGCCGTATTTCGGCACCACGCTGGGCGGCACCGCCAACACGCGCGAGACCAGCTTGCAGCGGCTGGAGACCGAGCTGGTCGCGACCGACCAGGCGGTCGTCGCCAATCGCCGGATCGCGACCAGATATGGCAAGCGTTACATCGCCTATGAAGGCGGCGTCGGCCTGGCGTTGCCGGCCCAGGCCCCGTTGACCGAACAATTGCAGCACGATCCGGCGATGGTCGACCTGATCACCCGCTATCTCGCCGCGTGGCGGCGCGACTCGGGCGATGTCCTCTGCCTATTCAACAGCGTGTCACGACCATCGGGATGGGGGATGTGGGGCCTGGCGGAGTGGGAAGACGAGTCGGACGCGCAGGCGCCCAAGCTGGCGGCGGTCAAACGCTTCATGGCCGAGCGGCGAGGCGACGGCCGGCCACCGCCGTGATTGCGTCGGCGAGGCGCGATGAATAGAACGACACCCACGATTGCTGAGGAAAAAGCGTGACCACGATCTTTGACTGGGTGACGGTGGCCATCTTCGCCGGCCTGATCGTGTTGTTTTTGCAGCGTTCCACGGCGGAAGTTCAGGTCGACAAGGTCACCGATTACCTCCCGCCGGCTTTGTGTTGCGCCGCGGGAAACGTGGTCGGCAACAACGGCCATCCGATCTTGGCCGGCCTCCTGATCGCCTCGATTCCGCTCTATGTCTGGTTCGTGCTCAAGCCATTCAGGCGATGACTCTGCATTTGCGGGGGTTTGCCGGCCCATGTCTCGCGATGGGACATTTTTGTGCAACTGCGAGATAAATCGCAAAAGGAGCTTTTGCAAAAGGCTAACGTTGTGTTAGCGTCAGCACTGACTCGATCGCTGCTGGCATTCGTTCCTGGGCAGTGATGATTCTAGTAAGGGGTTTGCGACATGATGAAGCGGTTTTTGGCGGGCACGCTGGCAATGGCGTTTTGGGCCGGATCGGCTCAGGCGCAGACGACGATCACCTACACTCCGGGCAGCGGCACGCTCCCGCTCGGTTCCACGATCTTGTATGACTTCGAGAATCTGACGCCCGGCTCCTCGCTCGGGCCCAACGCCTATGTCGATAACTCGACCTTCCAGCTCGGCGCTCGGCCCGCGTTCGGCAGCACGGGCAATTTCGCTACCATCTTTGGCGGCGGCAGCTTCGCGATCAATTTCAATCCGACAAGTCTGCTGTCGTTCGTGCTGGGCTCGCTCGACTCGTTCAACTCGGTGACGCTTCTTTATCAATCCGGGGCACCGACGGTCCTGACCGGCGGGGCGATTGTCGCCGATCCGTCGATCGACTCGGGCAATCGCAGCAGCGGGGAAACCAATGGCGTCGTGACGTACCGCGTCACCGGCGGCCCGCTCCTGACCGGCGCGATCTTCTCGAGCAGCAGCAGCTCGTTCGAGCTGGACAACATCGCGACCTCGGTGCCTGAGCCGGCGGCTTGGGGCATGATGATCCTGGGCTTCGGTCTGGTCGGCTCGGTGCTTCGGCGCCGCTCGGCGGACAAGGTGGCGTTCACCTACTGATCGCTAGCGATCTGGCGTGATTGATGGAGAAGGGGCGGCCTGCGGGTCGCCCCTTTTCATGTGAGGGGTTGACGTTACTCGTCTGTCGGTTCAGCTATGGACCCATAGGAGAGGCACAACGTGGCCGCACATCAGCAAGTTACCGAGTCGAAGGCGTCGCTGGCACGCAAGCAAGGGCTAAGCCCGGCACGCGGATTGCTCAACGGCCTCTTGTTTACGATCGGCTTGTGGCTGGGCCTGACCGGATTGGCGTTGCTGATCCTGCATTGAGATCAGGGTGGTCGAGAGTCTATCGATCGTTCGCTCTCCGCTCGTTCCCAAGACTGAACTACTGATCGCCTGGATTGAGAACTGGGACAGATCGTGCCTGCATTAGTCAGGCCTCACTCTCCGGCCTACTCAATCGCGTAGCGGACGTCCGTCCGGCGTCCGGCCGAAGGTCACTACGCAGACATAGCGATACGCGGGATGCGTCCCGCACGACACGCCCGCATATCGCAGGCTCGGGTCGAACATTAGTCGTCGGTGGCCGCGATCGGCTACTCCGTCATCGACGATCAGCTGGCGGACGATGTCGCCGGGATCGCGCGAGCCATAGGTGATCACCTCACCCACATAACGCTCGCCACCGTAACGCCGCACCCGATCGGCGGGCGTGCTGCCGTCGCTGCCGCCATGACCGGTCAGGCCCGTGGCGCTTTGCTCCATCCGGTGATCCGCCGCCGCCGCCGCCAGCACGGGAGAGGATGCCAGCTCGACGGTAGCCGGCTCTCGATCGACGAACCCGATGGCCTCGATCACCGGCGCCACGCCTTCCTGCGTCATGAAGGCGGCCTCGGCACCGGCGCGCGACAGGAGCCGGTCGTGGAAGGAGCCGCTCTCTTCCCGCAGCGCCGCGACCAGCGAGGCCGGCGCCGTTCGCGCCCGATTGAGCTCGGCCAGCACGGCGCTGCTCATGGCCGGACTGCCTGCCATGTCGTCGGGCCAATGACCGGCAAGGTCAGCGGCGACGATGAGCGGCAGGATCATCATGGTCCGAGCTTTCGACAGGCGCGACCGCGACGTCGCACTTGCCGGGATAGCGGGGGGCCTCCGAAGAAAGCCTTCCATGCCCTGGTGAACGGAACGGTAACCACGATCAGACGGGGCGTTCACCATCTGTCGCCCCGAAACGTGACATCGGCGGGCCGGGTCGCTGAAGGAGCTTTTGACTAACCTACGTCGTTACATCATCCTCGAAATTTAAAGGGAGAACAGGGGTGTCGCTTTCTACAGTTGCCAAAGCAGCGTTGTGCGCGTGTCCTTCGGCCGTGATGGTCGGAGCGGTGGCGACGGTGCCGGCCGCTCGGCATGCGGTTCATCGGATGACGGCGTCGAGCGCCATCGCGCGGCATGCGGGGCACACGGCAAGGACCAAGCCCGCGCAGACGGCGGGGCATCGCGTCAATTGCGATCCGGTGGCGCCGGTCGAGTCGACCGTGGTGCCGGCCGTTCCGCTCGTGACCTATGCGTCGCCGATCCCCGACGAGCCCGCCGCGCCGACCGGCAACGCTGGCGGCTCGCCGTCCGGCGCCACGGGCACCGCGCCGGTGATCGGCGCGGTCGCCTTTGGTCAGCCGGTGGCGGCGGGCGCGAGCCCGCTGCCCTCGACACCCGTCGTGACGCCGACGCCGACGCCAACACCGACGGGCGGTACCGGGACGACGCCGGGCCCCGTGCCGGAACCCGCGACTTGGCTGATGCTCATCGCCGGCGCTGGCGCCGTGGGCGTGGCGATGCGGCGTCGGCGTAGCGTGGCGATCAGCCCGACGGGTCGCGCCGGACTGAGGCTGGCCGGCGGCTCCGCCTTGTGGTCAGGCAGCGTGGCCGTGGAGGCGGGCGACCTCGCCGTCACGACCGGGCTGAAGGCCGCCGTCACCAGCGCGGCCGGCAAGGCGATGCTGTGCGTGTGTCCCGCCGCGCTCGTCGCCGGCGGCGTGGCCGCCGTGCCGCCGCTGCGCCATGCG
>NZ_CAHJWX010000055.1 GCF_903643065.1 Sphingomonas bacterium
CGGCGTCGCCGGCGTCGCGGCGCAGGCGCATCGCACCGCGATCGAGCGCGACGCCGCGCTGGCCGAGGCGCGCCGGTCCGATTCGATCGTGCAGACCATGACGCTGATGCTGGGGCAGAGCGGCAGCGGCGGCGACCTGACGCTGAAGCAGACGCTGGACGCCTCGGCCGCCCGGCTGCTCCTCACGCTGGACGGCAGCGCGCGATCGGGGCGACTGATCGGCGCGCTGAGCGACCTTTATGTCAACGTGCAGGACGGCAAGGGCAGCTATGACCTGCTCAAGGCGGCGCTGGTGCGCGGTATCGGGCGTGACGATCCGGCGACCACTGCCAAGCTCAAGGCGACGCTGGCGGACGGGGCGATGGCGATCGGCGCGCCCGACGACGCGGTCGCGCTGCTCGATCAGGCGGAGCGCGTGCTCGCGCGCGACCCGGAGCGCAACGCCATCGAGCTGCAGCAGATCATCGGCTCTCGGGCAGGCATCGCCCGGCGCAAGCACGACTATGATCGCGCCATCGGCCTGTTGCTGACCAACCTGCCCGGCGCCGAGCGGGCGTTCGTCGGCGATGCCAGCGCGATGCTGACCCGCTACAACAATCTGCTGATCTATCTGACCGAGGCGAACCGGCTGCGCGAAGTCGGTCCGATCCTCGCGCGCGCCCAGCGGATCATGGAACTGCCGGGCGAGCGGGACTCGATCCAGGCGCTCGGTCTCACCGTGATCGGCGGCGCCTGGCAGCTGCGCGGCGGCGATCCGGCGGGGGCGGAGCGGACGTTCGCGGCCGCCGCGGAGCGCTGGCGGACGCTGTACGGCGACACGGCCGGCCTCGCCAACAGCCTGTCGTGGCGCGGACGCGCCCAGCTGGCGCAGGGCAAGTTCGCCGCCGCCCGCGACTCGCTGGCTGAGGCGAAGCCGCTCGCGGTCCGCTATCTGGGGCCGCGCGCGTTGCCGACGCTCACCATCGAGATGGCGTCGGCGCAGACCCAGGCCGAGATGGGCGATGTCGCCGGTGCGCGGACGACGATCGCGGATGTGCATGCCGCCGCCACCGCATTGCCGCAGCCCAACGTGATCGTGCCGCAGGCCGCGCTGGTGGACGCGGTGATCGCGCTCAAGGCGGGGCAACCCGCCGCCGCCGCAGCCGCCGCCGCTCGCGCGCGCGCGGAGTTCACGGCGATGGGACCGGCGGGGGCATGGGGGCTGACGCAGCTGAGCGCGGTCGAGCGGCGGATCGGGACCAGATGAACGGCGGGATTGTCACGCGAGCAGAGCATGATCCGCAAGGTTTGGACGCGCTCTCCCGGCGTATGCAAGCGAAGGGCGAAGCCGATGAGTCAACCGGTCAGGACGACGCTGTTTGACGGGTCTCGGCTGTTTTCAGTTCACCGGTCACGACGCCAGCGCTCTAGACGATCAACAAGGCCTCGCTGGCCAGCACGGTCCTACTCGTGAGACCGCATCCGCTGCGTCGATCCGCCGGTCGGTCGCATACTCTGGTCGCCAGCCACGCCGGCTTCGTGGCCACTAAGGCTGGACCGTCATGGAGACTATTATGTGATGTTGAGGTTCAACTTCGCCGTGCCCGGTAGGCCTCGCGCGGACTTGCGTTGCGGGCAGGGAGACAGCGGCGCAGGGGAGCTCGGACTCGAACCGAGGGCCTTCGGTTTTGGAGACCGACGCTCTAACCAGCTGAGCTACACCCCTTCGCGCCCACGCTTCATACGAAGCCCGGCGCGGACGGGCAAGAGGGCGTCCACAATCCGATCGCGCAAGCCGCGCCGATGCAAGCGCGGTTGACCGAAGGACGCCCCGCGCGTAATGACGCTTGTGCTCGTCGGGCTACCCGACGGGCAAGCTTGAACATTGCTGGATGCGTCGGGCGGGCCTTCGCGGGCCCTTTTCGCATTCCCGCCATCGCCCCAGCAAAGTAACCCTCAGGAAGGTGAAGGCTTCAATGCCGACGATCAATCAGCTGGTTCGCCACGGTCGCGAACCACAGAAGGCCAAGAGCAAGGTTCCGGCCATGGAGCAGAACCCGCAGAAGCGCGGCGTCTGCACCCGCGTCTACACCACCACGCCCAAGAAGCCGAACTCGGCGCTGCGCAAGGTGGCCAAGGTACGGCTGACCAACCAGCGCGAGGTCATCTCCTATATCCCGGGCGAGGGGCACAACCTCCAGGAGCATTCGGTGGTGCTGATCCGGGGCGGCCGCGTGCGCGACCTGCCGGGCGTGCGCTACCATGTGCTGCGCGGCGTGCTCGACACGCAGGGCGTCAAGAACCGCAAGCAGTCGCGGTCCAAGTACGGGGCCAAGCGCCCCAAGTAAGCGCCGGCTCCCTGCCGGATCACGCTGAAATCTCTTGAAGGAATCGATTAATGGCTCGTCGTCGTCGTCCCGATAAGCGCGAAATCCTGCCCGATCCCCGGTTCGGGGACGAGGTGCTCTCCAAGTTCATGAACTCCGTCATGTATGACGGCAAGAAGTCGGTCGCCGAGCTGATCGTGTATGGCGCGATGGAGACCGTCGAGACGCGCGCCAAGCGCGATCCGCTGGGCGTGTTCCACGACGCGCTCAACAACATCAAGCCGGGCATCGAGGTACGCAGCCGCCGCGTCGGTGGCGCGACCTATCAGGTCCCGGTCGAGGTGCGGCCCGAGCGCGCACAGGCGCTGGCGATCCGCTGGCTGATCACGGCGGCGCGCTCGCGCTCGGAGAATACGATGTCATCGCGCCTGTCGGGCGAACTGCTCGACGCGTCCAACAATCGCGGCAACGCGGTGAAGAAGCGCGAGGACACGCACCGCATGGCCGAGGCCAACCGCGCCTTCTCGCATTATCGCTGGTAGCCTCTATATACGGGCAGGAGGAAAGCGATGGTAACGCACGTGCCGCCCGGAGACCTTGATCTTCAGGAGCAGATTGCGCGCATTCGCCGGACTCAGGAAGAGGTGGACAAGTTTTCCGCCGAGACCCGCAGGATCGTGGCGGAGATGACCAAGACGCAGGAGGAGACTCGCTTCCTGCCCATCGCAACCATCTTCCAAGGCGTGATCGCCGGCGCCGCGCTGATGGGCGCCGGCGCGGCGATCGCCAAGTTGTTCTTTCCCTGAGCGTCGGCCTTCGCCCCGCTTGCCCGACCTTCTGATCTAAGGACCACGCATCATGGCCCGCAGCCATTCGCTCGACCGTTATCGCAACATCGGCATCATGGCGCATATCGACGCCGGCAAGACGACGACGACCGAGCGCATCCTCTTCTACACCGGCAAGTCGTACAAGATCGGCGAGGTGCATGAGGGCACCGCGACGATGGACTGGATGGAGCAGGAGCAGGAGCGCGGCATTACCATCACGTCCGCCGCGACGACCTGCAAATGGCGGGCCGAGGAGGGCAAGGGCGAAGAGCACCTGATCAACATCATCGACACGCCCGGGCACGTCGACTTCACGATCGAGGTCGAGCGTTCCCTGCGCGTCCTGGACGGCGCGGTGGCCTGTTTCGACGGCGTCGCGGGCGTCGAGCCGCAATCGGAGACGGTGTGGCGGCAGGCGGACAAGTATGGCGTCCCGCGGATGTGCTTTATCAACAAGCTGGACCGCACCGGCGCCGATTTCTACTTCTGCGTCAACTCCATTATCGAGCGGCTCGCCGCGCGGCCGGCGGTGCTGTATCTGCCGATCGGGATCGAGGGCGACTTCAAGGGCCTGGTCGATCTGGTCGAGAACCGTGCGATCATCTGGCTGGAAGAGAGCCTGGGCGCGAAGTTCCAGTACGGCGATATTCCCGCCGACTTGGCCGACAAGGCCGCCAAATATCGCAGCGAGCTGATCGAGATGGCCGTCGAGCAGGACGACGATCTGATGGAAGCCTATCTGGAAGGCAATGAGCCGAGCGTCGCGGACCTGAAGAAGCTGATCCGCAAGGGCACGCTCGCCATGGCGTTCGTGCCGGTGGTGTGTGGGTCGGCCTTCAAGAACAAGGGCGTTCAGCCGCTGCTCGACGCGGTGGTTGACTATCTGCCATCGCCGCTCGACGTGCCGGCGATCAAGGGCGTCAAGCTCGATGGCGAGACGCCGGACGAGCGGCCGTCGTCGGACAGCGAGCCGTTCTCCGCGCTGGCGTTCAAGATCATGAACGACCCCTTCGTCGGCACGCTCACCTTCGCGCGCATCTATTCGGGCAAGCTGGAAACCGCGTCGCAGGTGACCAACTCGGTCAAGGACAAGAAGGAAAAGGTCGGCCGCATGCTGTTGATGCATGCCAATGAGCGCGAGGACATCCAGGCCGCCTATGCGGGTGACATCGTCGCGCTGGCGGGGCTGAAGGACACCACCACCGGCGACACGCTGTGCGCGATGAACGCGCCGATCATCCTGGAGCGGATGGAGTTTCCCGAGCCTGTCATCGAGCTGTCGGTCGAGCCCAAGACCAAGGCCGACCAGGAGAAGATGGGCGTGGCGCTCAATCGCCTGGCGCGCGAGGACCCGTCGTTCCGGGTCGCGTCGGACCCCGAGAGCGGCCAGACGATCATCAAGGGGATGGGCGAGCTTCACCTGGAGATCCTGGTCGATCGCATGAAGCGCGAGTTCAAGGTCGAGGCGAACGTCGGCGCGCCGCAGGTGGCATATCGCGAGTACCTCAAGAAGCCGGTCGAGCTGACCTACACCCACAAGAAGCAGTCGGGCGGCTCCGGCCAGTTCGCCGAGGTCAAGGTGCAGGTGAAGCCGGGCGAGCGCGGCACGGGCTTCCAGTTCGTCGACGTGGTCAAGGGCGGCAACATCCCGCGCGAGTATATCCCGTCGGTCGAGAAGGGGATGCGCGAGACGGCGGAGACGGGATCGCTGATCGGATTTCCGATCGTCGACTTCGAGGTGCATCTGATCGACGGTAAATATCATGACGTCGACTCAAGCGCGCTCGCCTTCGAGATCTGCGCGCGCGGCGCGATGCGCGAGGCGGCGCAGAAGGCGGGGATCACGATCCTGGAGCCGATCATGAAGGTGGAGGTGGTGACGCCGGAGGATTATCTGGGCGACGTCATCGGCGACATCAACTCGCGCCGCGGCCAGATCCAGGGCACCGACACGCGCGGCAACGCCCAGTCGGTGGAGGCGCAGGTGCCGCTCGCCAACATGTTCGGCTACGTCAACCAGCTGCGTTCCTTTACGCAGGGGCGCGCGCAGTACACGATGCAGTTCTCGCACTATGACGAGGTGCCGGCGAACGTCGCCGATGAGGTGAAGGCGAAGATGGCCTGAAGGCGCACGGGGCCAATCTTGGCCACGCGATCAGAAGGGCTCGCTTCCTCAACGGGAGCGGGCCCTTTTTGCATGGCGCAGGCCGCATGCAGCAGGATTTGGCGCAAGGCCGGATGACGGAGCGGCACGCGTGCGTTATGTTCGGACCATGAACGCCCCCGCCCGCATCCTGACCATGCCCGAGCGGCTGCGGCTGCGTGTCGAGGACTTCGTGCTGCTCGCCGACAGCGGGGCGTTCGACGCCTACGCCAAATCCGAGCTGATCGACGGAGAGGTCTATGTCATGAACGCGCAATGGAGCCGGCATGCGCGAGTCAAATCGCGCCTTGCTCGTGAACTGGGCAACGTGCTGGAGGCGATCGGCGGCGAGCTGGAAGCCCTGATCGAGGTGTCCGTTCGCGCGTCGGATCATGACATGCCGGAGCCGGACATCGCGCTGACTTCGTGGCGTGGCGACCGGGACGTGCCGGTCGCCACGGTGGCGCTGGTGGTGGAGGTGGCGGACACGACGCTCGAGGGCGATCTGGGACGCAAGCTGCGCTTGTACGCGGCGGCGGGCGTGCCGGAATATTGGGTGGTGGACGTGAACGATGGTCGCATCCTGGTGCATCACCAGCCCGGCGCGGAGAGCTATGGTTCGCGGCGGGCGGTGGCGTTCGGCGAGCGGCTCGTCGCCGTTACGGTCGCGGGGCTGGCGATCGACACGGGCGTCCTCGCCCTGTGAGAGCGGGCGTGGTCGCGCCTGACTTGGCCCCGAACTAGACCGGCCTGTTTCGACCTTACAAAGTTGTTGTCCTGAATCAGGAAACAAAATCCAGATCAATCCTGACCAGCATTTACCATCCTGGATCCCGTCGTTATCGCTGGGCTGGTGCCTCGCATTCAGCGTGGCTGAATGGGGGATCACCAATGCTGTCGAAAGTTAAACTGCTCGTCTTGGCCGGCGCGATGCTCTCGCCCGCTGCCGCCAATGCCACCAAGGTGTTCAACTTGAACGTGACATCGGCCTCAGGCACGGTGACCGGCTCCTTCACGACCAACGATGCCCGGACGGCGGTGGAATCTTATAATATTGTCGCTTCAGCCTTCGGCAGCTTCACCGGCTATACTTATACGCCAGCCACTTCGACTATCAGCGCTTCAACGCTCCCTTCGCAGTACTTCCGCATCGACTCGCCAGGTTTGGTAAACGAGCTCCAGCTATATTTCAGCTCCGGTCTTTCCGACACTGGCGGGACGATCTTGACCAGTAGTTCCTATGAGCATGAGCCAAGCGGCGGTAATCGCTCGCTGTCGGGCTCGGTCGTCGCGGCCTCCGTGGTGCCGGAAGCGTCCACCTGGGCCATGGCGATGGTGGGCTTGGGCGTGGTTGGTGGCGCACTGCGCCGTCGAGGGAAGGTGAGCATGCGCGTCGGCTTCGCCTGACCTTAGTTTTGTCATTAGAAGAAGCCGTTGATCCTTGAATGAAGGATCGGCGGCTCTCTTCCAATTGCTTTTCTGGGCATGCATCGTGAGATAAATTCGATCAGAGCCTCTCGCGACTCCATCGATACACGATATCATTCGTCACCGCGCGGATCGCGGGCAGTATTGGGACCACCGGTTCCGGCTATTGAATCAAGGCGTCGCACATCAGCTCAAGCAGGGCGGCGAGCGGCGTGGAAGCGTCGGCGAGGAGGTGCCGACCAAGCGCTCCCACCTATCCTCCCACGATCGATCGTCCACATCGCGGACCCCGGCGGCGCGCCTCCGCTTCCCGCGATCGTTCGGGCGGCGGCGAACGTCTAAGTACCTTGCGCGGCTCGCGCCGGGGCGGTAAGGGCGCAGCGTCTCGAAGAGCTGGGCGGTTCGCCGTCGGGCGCCTTCGTGCGTTGGAGGCTTGCTTCCACCATCACCGAATCACGATCCATGCGGCCCGCCACCGATCGAGGGCGGCGCGCTGTTTGAGGAAAGAACATGGCCAAGGCGAAATTCGAGCGGACCAAGCCGCATCTCAACATCGGCACCATCGGTCACGTCGACCATGGCAAGACCTCGCTGACCGCGGCGATCACCAAGGTGCTGGCCGAGACCGGCGGCGCGACCTTCACGTCATATGACAATATCGACAAGGCGCCCGAGGAGCGTGAGCGCGGCATCACCATCTCGACCGCGCACGTCGAGTATGAGACGGCCGCGCGCCATTACGCGCACGTCGACTGCCCCGGCCACGCCGATTACGTGAAGAACATGATCACGGGCGCCGCGCAGATGGACGGCGCGATCCTGGTCGTGTCCGCCACCGACGGCCCGATGCCGCAGACCCGCGAGCACATCCTGCTCGCGCGCCAGGTCGGTGTGCCGGCGATGGTGGTATTCATGAACAAGGTCGACCTGGTCGACGACGCCGAGATCCTGGAGCTGGTCGAGCTAGAGATCCGCGAGCTGCTGTCGTCCTACGAGTTCCCGGGCGACGACATTCCGATCATCCAGGGCTCGGCCGTCGCCGCGCTTAACGACAAGACGCCCGAGATCGGTCATGACGCTGTGCTCAAGCTGATGGCGGCGGTGGACGAGTACATCCCGCAGCCCGAGCGTCCGCTCGACAAGCCGTTCATGATGCCGATCGAGGACGTGTTCTCGATTTCGGGTCGCGGCACCGTCGTCACCGGCCGCGTCGAGCAGGGCATCGTCAAGGTCGGCGAGGAAGTCGAGATCGTCGGCATCAACAACACCCGCAAGACCGTGGTCACGGGCGTCGAGATGTTCCGCAAGTTGCTCGATCAGGGCCAGGCCGGCGACAACGTCGGCGCGCTGATCCGTGGCGTCGGCCGCGAGGAGGTCGAGCGCGGCCAAGTGCTGTGCAAGCCCGGCTCGATCAAGCCGCACACCGACTTCAACTCGGAGGTGTATGTGCTGTCGAAGGAGGAGGGCGGTCGACACACGCCGTTCTTCGGCAACTATCGCCCGCAATTCTACTTCCGGACCACCGACGTGACCGGCACCGTCGAGCTGCCCGAGGGCACGGAGATGGTGATGCCCGGCGACAACGTCGCGCTCGGCATCAA
>NZ_CAHJWX010000056.1 GCF_903643065.1 Sphingomonas bacterium
CAGCCTGCATCTTGAATCAGACTTCTCGCCGCTTGCGAAGCCCTGTCAGATTCAGCGTCACGTCATCCCGCTCTAGCTCGCTAAATGTCGATCCGGCCTAGAAGGTCGGCTAGGTCGACGGGAAGGCGACGCGGTGACGTTGCTCGTGCCCGTCGCCCAGCGGTCGCCGCCAACGCCGCGCCGACAAGGTGTCCGGATCAGACGCTGATCAACCCCGTTGATCAAGCACTTCATCACGCGGTCCCACACCGGCGACAGTCGGCATCGTCAAGGAACTGCAGAGCTCCCGCGCGGTGTTGGCGATTGAACCTACTGAGTACGTCGTCTTCAGCAATTCGCCAGTTCTCGCTTCCTGCGGCGGCGTAGCGTGCCACCAACCGTGCCGAAGCCGAGGATCATGGTCATCCAAGTCGCCGGTTCCGGAACCGCGCCGGTCAGCGAAAGGAACAAGCCGTTCGCGCGGTAGTCGAGCGAGGCGGTCTCGCCGCCGGCAAGATTGCTGTAGGCGACGGTCGAGAACTGACCGGTGTGGCTGCCATAGCCGAGAAGTTGATAGACCCCGTTCGTGCCGCCGAACGTCGTCAGGTCCAGTCCCAGCTGCCCGTCGAGCGTCGCGGCGCCCAGGATATTGAAGATGTTCGCCTGCCCGAGTTCGCTCAGCATGAGGATGCCCGTCGACGTCTGCGTGTAAGCGCCGCCTGCCGTCAGCGCGTTCGCGATCTTGAGCGTGCCGCCGGCGACCGTCACGTCGCCGATGCCGAGCGCCGTCTGGGATCCCGCGATCACGGTGCCGCCGGCGACCGTCGTGCCGCCGCTGTAGCTGTTGGCGCCGGTAAGCGTCAGCGCGCCGGTGCCGGTATGGGTGAAGCCGCCATCGCCGGCGATGTCATTGCTGAACGTATCCGCCGCAGCGAATCCGCCTTGGCTGGCATCCTGATTAATCGTGGTCTGACCGGTGAAGCTGCGATAGCCGCTGCCCGCCGTGTAGAGGTCGAGCCGCGCCCAGCCGCTGCCATCGTCCAGCGCCGCGCCGGAGGCCAGTTCCGTCGAGGCGAGCACGTCGCGGCGCTGCTGCGCATTCAGATAGGTAAAGCGCGTCGATAGCAGCACCTCGGCGCCGGTGGGGACCACGGGAGCGAGGTTCGTCGGCCCCGTCGCGCTGACGCCATAGGTCGCGCGGAAGTTCGCGTCCGATGTGACCTGCGCGGCGTTGGCGGCTGAATATTGGCCGGTGTCCTGTCGCGCGGCGGTGGCGACATCCGTTCCGCCAGCATATTTGGAGAGGACCGTGCGCAGGTTGGTCGTGAGCTGGTTCAGGGTCGCGACGTAGTTCCCCCCATTGGTATAGTCCGGGTTACCGTTCAGGAGATTGGCGACGGCGTGCAGCGCCTCGATCCGGCCTGCGATGACGTCGAAGGAATAATGCGCGCCCAGGACGACACGGCTGTAGCCATAGTCCAGCCCCCGCGCGATTTCCGTGGTGAAGCGTTCGGGCACCGCGAGCGCTTCGAGCAGCGCGATGGTCGTGCCGAACGTGGTGTGCCCGCTCGGGAAGGCCGGATTGTTGATCAGACCGGCGTTGATGGACGCGCTCACGACCTGAATCTGATTGGAGACCTGGAACGGGCGCGAGTCACCGTAGATGTCCTGGCCCACACCCGTCGTCGTGACGCCATAGGCCCTGTCGTAGACGTTGAACTGGCCGCCGGTGGGCAGCGCGGGTCCGCTCGCCCTGGTGACGCCGTTGGTGGTGCCGTTGGCGAAATAATATTTGCCGAACGACGTGTCGCTGCCCGAGACGCTCGTGAACTGCGTGATCTCGGAAGTGATCGCCGCGATCAGCGGGTCGTTCGCCCTGACGGCGTTCTGGTAGGACGCGTCGAGCGTCGTTCCGAGTCCGTTGGTGAATTGCGAGCCATTGGAGAACTGGCTGTTGTCGCTGATCGCTAGCTGCCGGCGGGCGGCGCTGGCGTTGTTGTTGACCGTGATTGTCGAGCTCAGATTGTCGGCCAGCGCCTGCCGGCCCGCGGCGGTCTGCTCCAGCGTCGTGAGCGGCAGCAACAGTTGCGCGCCCGATATGTTAGCGGCGCTCTGCGCATCGGCTTGGCCAGCCACGTACATTGTGGCGGCCGCCGCGAGTAGCGTGTTCCGAATGCGCATGATGTCTCCCCGTCGCCTTCGCACCCGCGTGCGATCCGATTTCGACGCGTTAACCTTCTCATGTGACGGAACGGAGACGGATTGTCGTGAAATCATGCATGACGTAGCGTAATAAAATAGTCACAATCGCGCACCGTTATACTTGTGAATATTCCAATCGAAGTACCCTTTACTGATTTCGTTATACGATCGATCGCAATCGAGGGCGTAAGGCAGAGGAGTTCTATCAATCAACCTCGAAGTTGCTGAGCCAAGCCGCTTGACCGATCCTTGATGGCGGGCAATGGGTGCTAACCGCCCGGCAGTTTAGCGGGCCAGGAAAAATCTCGTGAAGCGCAGCCCGGCTCGGGAAACGTACCGTATCTGATATGTTGACCGCCGGGGCGGCTTCAGGTCGACAGGACGAACTCGCCTTGCGCGATAGCCGAACCGACCTGGCAACTTGAGGTAATCGCCACGGGATCGGCTCTTGCAACTCGGACCCCGCCGCCCGCAAGGCAGCGCCATCGTGCTGCGACACGACGGATAATGCCTCGCTGCGGCACGACGGCCGCCGGATCGACGCATGCTTCGACCTACCGCGAGAAATGGCGTCGGGCCGCGCAGACAAACCGAGGACGGGAATAGCATGATGAAGGTCAATCGTCGGGCAAAGCTGCTGTTGAGCGCAACGGCTTCGATGGTGTTGCCGGCCGCGGCTTGGGCACAAGCCGCGGCTCCCACGCCACCGGCCGCTCGCGCGGCACCAGTCGACGCGACGCAACCACAGGACGCCGCCACGACACCCACCGCCGCGGATACGGCCGGCACGGACGTGGTCGTCACCGGCAGCCGCATCGCACGTCCGAACAACGAGGCACCCAATCCGATCACCACGCTGGACGCCGCCGACATTCAGCAATCGGGCAATACCAACATCACCGATTTCCTGCTGCGCGTCCCTGCGCTGACGGCATCGACCGACAGCACCAAGACGTCGGGCGGCAACGGCTCGTACGGGTCCTTCGGCCAGACCGGTCTCAACGAGCTGAACCTGCGCAACCTGGGCAACCAGCGCACGCTGGTGCTGGTCGACGGCCGCCGCCACGTCTCCAGCGAGTATCAGACCGCCGCCGTCGACATCAGCACCATCCCGACCGACCTGATCCAGTCCGTCGACGTGCTGACCGGAGCGGTGGGCGCGGTGTACGGCGCGGACGGCGTGACGGGCGTGGTCAATTTTCGGCTGAAGCGCGACCTGGAGGGAGTGTCGGTACGCAGCCAGTTCGGCATTTCGGATCAAGGCGATGCCGCCAGCCGCTTCGTGTCGGTGGCCGCGGGGCACAATTTCGGCGGCGGCCGCGGTAACGTGACCCTGTCCTACGAATTCAGCGGCAGCGACGCCGTCGCGAACAATGACCGCTCCTTCCTGCGGCAGGACCAGCGCAAGTACATCATCCCCAACGACGCTGCCGCGACGAACACCAGCCTGCCCGCCAACATCCTGGCCGGTGACCTTCATTACAACACGGTCTCGCCCGTCAGCGCGGTCAACATCGGCGGCGATGCCTACCCGAGCTACGATGGCCTCGGGCAACCGTACAACAACGGGACCATCGCGTCCTATTATGCCGTCGGCGGCGAAGGCACGGGCGTCGCCGGCTTCTACCAGGGCGACATCCTGCCGCGCATCCGGCGCAACGATGTCAACCTCCTGACACACTACGACTTCTCGGACGCGTTCAAGCTGTCGCTGGAGGGCAAGTTCGCCCAGACGAACGCCTCCACCTTTGGCCAATATACCGAAACCTATTATTACACGCCGTCCTTCGGCAACCCGTTCATCCCCGCCTCCATTCGGACCGCGGCGCTCGCCGCCGGCACGACGGCGAACGGCGTGACCACGCCGGCGACGATCTACGTCAGCCGCGACAATATCGACTTCGGGCGGCAGGGAGAGGGCGATCGCCGGCGCACCTATCGCGGCGTGGCGGACGCGTCGGGCCGCATCTCCGACCACGCGACGTACGACGCCTATTACGAGTATGGCCGAACCGACGTCCGGATCACCAAGCTCAACGACCGGCTGAACAAACAATATAACGACGCGCTGGACGCGGTGACCAACGCGGCAGGGCAGATCGTCTGCAATCCCGCCAACAACCCGATCGCGGGCTGCGTCCCGCTCAACATCTTCGGTCCCGGGCCCGCGACGGCGCAGCAACTCGCCTATTTCCTCGTGAGCGATACCAGCAGCGTCCGCATCACTCAGCAGGTCGCGAACGCGAGCGTCAGCGGCGACTTCGGCCAGTTCTTCGCGTTGCCCGGCGGCCCCGTCCGGTTTGCGTTCGGCGGCGAGTACCGACGCGAGACGAGCCGTTTCGACCCCGATCCCCGCCTGCTCCAGGGGCTGTTCTACGGCGGCGACGAGCCGTCGCCGATCAACGGCACCGTCGGCAGCTTCGACGTCAAGGAAGCGTTCGGCGAGCTGGAAGCGCCGCTGCTCAAGGACCGGCGCTTCGCCCAGCTGCTGACGGTCGGCGCGGCCGGACGGTATTCGAGCTATTCCACGGTCGGCGGCACCAGCACGTGGGAGTTCACGGGCTCCTACGCGCCGATCCGGGCGATCACGTTTCGAGGCAGCTACGGCAAGTCGGTGCGTGCGCCCAACATCGGCGAGCTGTTCCAGCCGACGCTCGGCACCTCGGCTTTCGTCGGCGAGCCGTGCACACCGGCCAACATCAACAACGGCACGCAATATCGCAAGCAGAACTGCACCACCACGCTGGCCGCGGTCGGCGCGGCACCGAACGCGAACCTTCAGAGCGCCAATTTCATTCCGGGCTCTTCGAGCGGCAACCCCAATCTGCAGCCCGAACGCGCGACGACCTGGACGGCGGGCGTGCTGCTGCGCCCCGCCTTTCTGCGCGGCTTCACCGCGTCGTTCGACTGGTACGACATCACGCTGAATGGCGCGATCAACACGGTGGACGCGGGCACCCTCGCCGGATTGTGCGTCGACCAGCCGACCGTGCCCAACCAGTTCTGCAACCAGTTCACCCGCCAACAGGGGACCGGCGCGATCGTGCGCTTCACCGTCAGCCCGCTGAACGTCGCGCAGGTGCGCACGTCGGGCGCCGATCTCAACCTCAACTGGCGGCTGGAGACCGCGGGCGCCGGCATCTTCAACATCCAGCTGATCGGCGGCTATCTGAACCGCCTCGACCGGATCGGCATTCCGAGCGCACCGGTGGCAAACGATGTCGACCAGGCCTTTTCCCCGCGCTGGACGGCCAATCTATCGCCGACCTGGACGATCGGCCTGCTGACGGTGAACTACAACCTGCGCTGGAACGACGCGGTGCTCGCGTTCAGCCGCAACGCGCTCGCCAACACCCCGAATATCGCGGCTGGGCGCTACCTGCGGTCCGACGCGCTGTGGCAGCACGACCTTCAGGCTCAGGTCGCGCTGCCGAGCGGCTTCGCCTTCTACGCAGGCGTCAACAACCTGACCGACCAGCGGCCCGACCCGTCATCCTACGCCACCAATGTGCCGATCTCGCCGCTCGGGCGGTTCTTCTACACGGGCGTGAAGCTCGGTTTCGGGCGCGGAGCTCGTCGGTGACGTTATGGGCGCGGGGAGGTCTGGCGGGGATGCTGGCGCTCCTGCCTGGCGCGGCTATCGGGAGCCGCGTGTGGCGTCGCTGCCGGTTCGCGAGAACAGCAAGGCCGAGATCACGAGCGTCGCGACGCTGACGAGGAAGCCGATCTGTCCAGCCGCATCGGCCAAGCTGAAGCCGGCGACCACGACGAGGAAGAGGAGGCCGAGCAGCGGCGGCAGCGGGAAGGCCGGCATCCGCCAGGGCGCGCCCTCGGTCGATCCGGATCGCCGACCCCACAGCGCCGCGATGCACAGACCGGCATAGGTGATGACGTTGCTGTTGCCCAGGATCAGCAGCAGGATGCGCTCGGGAAGCAGCGTGCCGGCGAGCCCGAACCCGCCCATCACCAGCGTCGCCGCACCAGGAGAGCCCCAGTTTCTGTGCGTGGCCGCGAGCACGCGGCTGATCGGCACCGGCCACAGCCGGTCACGCCCCGTCGCGTAGAGCTGGCGCCCGGCCATCAAGGCGATGGCGACCGCGGTGTTGAACAGCGCCAGCGCGACGCCCACGCTCATCACCCGCGCCACCGTCTCGCCGCCGAGCCGGCGCACCACCGCCATCACCGTCGCCGGCGCTCGGAATGCGAGGTGAAGATCGGGTGCGCCCAGCACCGTCGCCGCGATGGGCGGCATCACGATCACGACGCCGGCGACCAGCGCGGCGAGGATCACCGGCGCCGTATGGCGGGCCGGGTCCTTCATGTCCTCGCCGAAGAAGATCGCGGCACCGTAACCGTTGAACGCGTAGATGCTCGACGCCGCCGCCGCGCCGAGCGCGGCGTAGCCGGGCGCGGCAAGCCCGTCGCCCCTGCCCGCGAGCAGCTCGAACAGCGCCGACGCGGGCCGCGCGGCGTGGCCGAAACCGAGCAGGCATACGACCACGAGCGCCACGAGCTCGGTCATCAGGAAAGTGCCGGTGACCCAGGCACCGACCTCGACGTTCAGGACGGCGACGCCGGTCACCACGGCCACCGTCGCCGCCGCACACGCCTGCGGCGGCGTTCCCGGCCACAAGGCGGTGAGATAGGTGGCGACGCCGTGTCCCGACAGTGCAAGCGAGATGCTGAACCCGATCAGGTTCAGCCCGACGATGCCGTGTCCCGCCAGTCGGCCGAACACGCGTGCAAAGATCGTGTATTCACCGCCCGCGCCCGGGAACGCCGATCCGAGCTCGCCATAGACGCAGGCCATGATCAACCCGAGCAACGCCGCCGCGACGAAGCAGGGGAACACCGCCGTACCCACCTGCCCCATCACGTCGGAGCCGACGATGAAGACCGCGATGCTCGGCGAGAGACACGAGACGGTCAGAAAGAAAGCGCCGGTTGGTCCGATGGAACGGCGCAGCCCGCCATCCACGGACTGATCTGAATGCCCCTGCCTCAGCTCACATCTCCCCGCGGCACGCAGCCATGAGGGAGTGATGACGGGATCAAGTCAAGACGCGCAAGGAGCCTGCTGTCGCTCGACCTTCGGAGAAGGTGCAATCGAGGCATCAAGACGCAAAGGATAACTCGACTCGCCAACGTTGCGCACCGTCAGCCTACACCCATACTCGGCCATTCACGGCCGTTTCCGCTCCCTTGAAATGAACCTTCATCCATCGTCGCGTTCGGCCAAGGACGGTGCCGCACGGTATCGCGACATCGTACAAACCCTCTTCCAATGTTGGAGCACATGAAGAACATGGTCGGCTCTGGAAGGGGTCGCCCCATGATCCTGCTTTCCGAATCCGCACTGCTCGGTATCGCTGCCGTCGCGACCAGTCTGTCGGCACTTATCTGGTCGATCCGCCGCAAGGCGTGAGGCTAGCGCGGCCGCTATGCTACGTCGGCGATCGTCGAACCTGCTCTGCGTGCGTTGAACCCCCGCGATCCAATCAAAGGATATGCCATGACCGAAGCCCGTCAGATCCTTCCCGGCAGCGAGCATGCTGCGCCACGCGGCGTGCAGGCCAGCGGCCGGGTCGTCGGTAGCGACCTGATCACCGTCAGCGTCTACCTTCGTCCGGAACAAAGCGAACCCGTAGCAGCCGATGCGGCACCGGTCGTCCACTCGCGTGCTACGTTGCGCCACGTCCGTGACGACGCTCAGGCGGCGAACATCGCCGCGGTGACCGCCTTTGCCGCCGAGGCCGGACTGAACGTGATCGAGGCCGATGCCGCCCGGCGTCGCGTTCAGTTGCGCGGAACGGCGTCGGCGCTGGAGGCGGCGTTCGGGACGGAGCTGCATCGGTACGAGCGCGACGGGGCGACCTATCGCGGTCGCCTGGGCACGCTCAGCGTGCCTGCGGACGTCGCCGACAGCATCCTCGCCGTCCTCGGCCTAGACACCAGCCCGGTGGCCACGCCCAAGTTCGTGCCGCATCGCGGGTCGACACCGCCGCGCGGGTTCCTGCCGACCGAGGTGGCGG